>NZ_LN812102.1:600000-900000 GCF_000942395.1 Risungbinella massiliensis | reverse complement strand
TATAAAAATACTATTTCTATTTTTCGGATATCGAGCTATACTAAGTATGTTCCTTCTCTTCAAATAGCTAATATAAATGATTCCACTCCCTTCTGATCAAGTTATCCCAAGCAGATGATTTGATCAGGAAGGGGTGGCATCCTTCCTGATTTTTATCGCCACATTACATCATGGAAGGATGATCATCATGAAAAGAAATTTAATGTATGTTGAATTAGCAGGAGACGGTTATTTAAAGTCGATGAAGGAGATCAATATCTGTTTAGCGGATTTTGAAACTCACTTCTTCGGATGTCCAGATAAAGGAATAGAGCATCTAAAAGCTGCAGAATTAGATGAGCAAACATTTGGGGAGTTTTTTTATGGACTTTTGTTAGTTAGAAAGTCTATGAAAAAATTAGGAACCGCTTTTCTAGATCCAAAAGCAGAACCACGTTTGGTGAAGCTTTTGAATCACTTATTTCTATTAAAACCTGAAATTTCGAAGAATACGGAGCTTTTCATTTACGTTCTTGGAAATACTGGTTTGCTGTAGTTAACCGAAGGGTTAACTATCAGGACGATCGTAGAACTATTGCGATCGTTCTTTTTATTTTATCGACCATAGTAAAAAGACAAGCTACGAATAGCTTGCCAGTCAGTGATATGGGGGAGTAGATTAGATAACTTGCTTGCAACATTTGTAATTACATTTTCCATGTTCTCTATTGGAACATTTCAACGTCAACTTTACGAAATGGTGTCCATAGGTACTCCGAACTACCTCTAATGGTATGTCTGAGCCCCTGCCGAATCTTTTGCACAGTGGGCAATATGTTGGAATGCTTGGTCTTGATTTCTCCATCGAAACCGCCTCCTTCGTTATTAAAAAAAGAGGGGTAGGTACACTGACGACCGTACCACCTCTGATCAATTGCTATGAGTTAGCTGCTGATCAGAGGTAGTACAGTAAATAGTATGAAAATACTATATCATAAGTTCTGATTAATTCAAACTAATTTTATCGGTTTTATCGTATTTAAAGCGGAATTACGTTCTAGAAAATAATTGCATCTTATCAGAATAATATTATAAAATAGAATCATTGGACCGAAGGATAGAGGGTTACCGACTTTCCATCAATCCCCTTTATCCACCAACTTGCCCAATTTTAAGCGGAAGGGCTCAATTTGGGAGCACGTCCCTTTTTCATACTTTGCTCTAAAAGAGCCGAAGAACGAGGGTTATCGATGGTTCGATTCCAACCTTCCGCTTTTTCTACGGGAGTAGCTCAGTTGGTAGAGCATAGTTCCTTATTCACTCCCTTGCTCTAATAGAGCCGAAGAATGAGGATTACCGTTTTGGGTTATGGCCGCTGGTTCGAGTCCAGCCTCCCGTTTTCCAAATATACAGGGTAGTTTAATCGAAAATACTAGCCCTGATCCCTTTTCAGTCAACTTGCTCCTTGGAGCCGAATGAGGAGGGTTATCACTTCCTACATATCAGGGGTAGCTAGAGATGGATGGGGTTCACTCCATCCCCCTGTTCCAAATCAAACGAAAGTCCATGGTTGCTGTTGCTTAGTCCGCTATCATGGATTTTTTATTTGCCCTTTTCAGGGTAGAAGAGGTGATAGAATGAGTTATCAATTTTATATGAAAAACAAAAAGACTACTCCACAGACAGAAGCGATTCCGGGGAAAAAGATGGTACAAGGCCGCTCAGGTGGTTATATGTTTGAGTTGGATATGTGGCAAATGGTACGGCGTTGCCTCATCACAGGGACAGCAAACGGTGGGTTCTATACCGGAAAAAAAGAAATGACCGACGACTTTGTCCAAACCATCCAAGCAGCGGTGGAAGTTGATCCGTTCCGAGTTGCAGAAGAGATTCTTTATGCCTCGGATGGACGATCCATAAATAATTCTGCTCCGATTTTGGCATTGGTTCTCCTATCCATGGCAGAAAAGAAAGAAGCAAAAAATGCATTCTTAGATATTTTTCCAAAGGTGGTTCGTACAGCAAGTCATTTATATGAATGGTTGTCCTATACGAAAAATATGCGTGGATTTGGACGTATCATCCAAGAAGCAGGTACCAAATGGATTACTCGGGAAGATGTGAAAGGACTAGCTTACCAGTTCCTCAAATACCAGCAGCGAAATGGCTTTTCTGGAAGAGATGCGTTACGTCTGTTCCATGTAAAGCCTCCTACTCCGGCTCATCATGCTCTTTATGAATGGATCGTAAAAGGTTGGGGAGAACTGCCAGCAAATGCTCCAGTAGAGGATTTGAAACAGATCTGGTGGTATGAATGGTTGAAGCGAAATCCTGAGCAGACGCAAGTTGCCATACGGGAAGGAAAACTAACTCATGAGATGGCAACGGTTGGCGTGATGAGTCAAGAAGCATGGCAATTGTTATTTGAAGGAATGCCACTCACAGCGCTATTACGTAATCTAGCCTCTCTTACGGAAATTGGAGTCCTTCGCCCTGATGCTATCGAAAACATGGAGCTGGTCGAGTCTAAACTTCTTGATCAAGATTACCTTCGAAAAGCGAGAATTCATCCAATCGACCTCCTAAAAGCACTCAAAACTTATCAATCTGGTGGTAAATTAGGAAAATCGAAAAAAACATGGGATCCTGTTCCACGCATTGTGGATATCTTGGATGATGCGGTAGAACTTGCGTTTGATGTACAGGAAGCAACAGGCAAAATGTTTGTCCATGCCGTTGATGTATCAGGATCAATGACTTGGTCGCAAGTGTCACCGATGAATCTAATGTGTTCTGAAATTGCTACGGCAATGGCACTAACTACCGCAAAGGCAGAGAAAAATTATGTGATTCGTGGGTTCGCTACGGAGTTTAAAGATTTAGGAATTACAAAAAAAGATAGCTTCCGTAACGCACTAAACAAAGTGGAGAATAATACATTCGGAGCGACAGATGCTTCTGTTGCTTGGGATTGGATGATCCAAAAGAAAATTCACACAGATGTTGCCGTTTTCTGGACGGATTCAGAATCATGGGCAGGAAAACGGCATGCTTCTCAAGCACTACAAGAGTATCGTAAAAAAATTAACCCCGATGTAAAAGCGATCTATGTCACATTGACTCCTTATCAGATTACTCTTGTAGATCCTGATGATCCTTTATCTTATGACTTGGGGGGATTTGATCCATCGATTCCTAGGTTGATTCAAATGATTGCAAATAATGATATATAGTATCTATGGAGAGCTCCAATTGGGAGCTCTTTTATCATTGTTGGAAACTGATTTCCTTCAAAACTTGTCCTTAGGGAAATAGACCTCTATAATGATATATCAGAGACATGACAATCTCTTGTAGATTGGGTTACAGTAGTAGGAGGAAACCCTCATTGGCTGTTCGATATGAACTAATTAAACAATGCAAGCAGTCAGGGGCCCGACTTGGGCGTCTTCATACTCCGCACGGTGTGATCGAGACCCCTATCTTTATGCCTGTGGGTACACAAGCCACAGTAAAGACGATGGCTCCCGAAGAACTGAAGGAGATGAACGCTCAGATTATTCTGAGCAATACATACCATTTATTCTTGCGACCAGGCCACGAGATTGTAAAGGAAGCTGGGGGACTGCATTCCTTTATGAACTGGGATCGGCCAATTCTAACTGATAGTGGTGGATTTCAAGTTTTCTCACTCAGTGGCTTACGTAAGATCACCGAAGAGGGAGTCGAATTCCGCTCTCATCTCAGCGGAGAAAAGTTATATCTCACTCCTGAAAAGTCGATGGAGATTCAAAATGCACTTGGTGCTGATATCATCATGGCTTTTGATGAATGTCCCCCATACCCAGCAGAGAAACAATATGTAGCTGATTCAACAGAGCGTACATATCGTTGGCTCAAGCGTTGCATCGAGGCACATGGCAGAAAAGAGGATCAAGCTCTTTTTGGCATAGTCCAAGGAGGGATGCATGAAGATCTTCGTCGCAAAAGTGCTGAACAACAGATTGAATTAGATCTACCAGGTTACGCCATTGGTGGGCTTAGTGTAGGAGAACCAAAAGATATCATGTATGAGGTACTCTCTTATACCACACCGTATCTACCAAAAGATAAAGCACGTTATCTGATGGGAGTAGGATCACCTGATGCGCTAATTGAAGGTGCGATTCACGGAGTGGATATGTTTGATTGTGTATTGCCGACTCGTATTGCTCGTAATGGTACCTGTATGACGAGCGAAGGACGTCTGGTTGTGCGCAATGCCAAGTATATGAAAGATTTTGGTCCACTGGATCCAAATTGTGATTGCTACACTTGTCGCAACTATAGTAGAGCCTATCTGCGTCATTTGATCAAAGCAGATGAAACCTTTGGTCTTCGATTGACCACGTATCACAATCTATACTTCCTGTTAGGTTTGATGAAAAAAGTAAGACAAGCGATTTTAGAGGATCGATTGCTAGATTTTCGCAACGAATTCCTCATTCAATATTATGGAACTACCGAACCGACTACTGCTTTTTAGAGCTGTATACCAAAAGGAGGAACTAAAATGCCAGCTAACTATCTTTCATGGATTTACTTAGGAGCGATGGTGTTACTATTCTACTTCGTTCTGATCCGTCCAAATCAAAAGCGTCAAAAAGAGCGTGTTCAAATGCTTAACAAAGTGAAAAAAGGGGACAAAGTTATCACCATTGGTGGTCTTCATGGTACTGTAATGGATATTACCGATGAACGTGTTACCCTAAAAGTGAGTGATAACAGCCGTCTTGTCTTTGAACGCAGTGCAATCAACTCAATCACCACCGCAGAGCAAGAAGAGACTCAAAAAGAACAAGAACAAGAAGATAAGTAAGCGAAAGCGCTCATATAGAATCAACAAACACCTCCTGAATTGAGATTTGGATTCGGAGGTGTTTTTTTATATGAAAAATGGGAAGTACTTTGTTCTTATTTTGATAAGGGAAAATGAACAATATGAATACAAACATGGGACAAGTAGGAGAAAACATTTTGGAATATAGAAGTAATTTGAAACTGAATTAAGTTGACTAAAAAATGGAAATAAGCTCTCAAGTTAGACTTGAGAACCTATTTGCGACAAAACAATATGGGCTTATTCGAAACCGAATGTACTTTCGGCAATGGAGATAATATCCAATTTTGTTTTAGCAGTTGCAAGTTCTACGTTTTCTGCTACTAAACTCCAGATATTTAAATAAGGATTTAGACGCATTTCTGCGCATACACCTTGACTATTAAAAAATTGGATTGGTTGATCATCTAGTTTAAATTGTTGTCTCTGTGCTTTTTTGATTACTTCTACTCTGCACAAATCATGTGCTAAAACTCTTTGATGATATGTTAGTTCAAATCTGTGAGTGTACTCATTGTAATCTACTGTTGCGATCTCTCCATCACGATACATCCAGATTGTGCTTATTGATTTTGCCATACAAGACCATCTCCTAATAATAAAAGATAGGCCATGTATTACTACATGACCTTCAGAGAAGAAAAGACAAATTGGGTCTCTTCCTATCTGAAGGTCATGTAGTTGTTTTGTCATGATTTATAATATTATAAAAATTAAATTTGCTCAAGAGGATTTTATGTATGGTGTTAGTCGAATTTGTGACAGAAGTAACGATCGAAAGAAATGTTAGTTGGGTTGAAACTAAGCAATTGGAGAGTTTTTAAAGGTAAAATTCTTTTTCAAATAAATGTGTTAACTAAACCTTAAAAATATTTCAATCAAATAGGGTAGACTTTTGATTTGGTTCACAGTAATCTATGGTTAGTGCTCGAGAGAGTCACTTAACTTTACCAAACCCGCTCTGCCTTCCTACCATGGGTAGTTGTTGTTCTCTTTCAAAAGGAACAACCCCGAGGTAGGAAGGCAGAGTAGCGAGGGATATCCCCCGCTGTTCTGACTTCCTACCTTAATTCATTCATTATAAGGAGGAATCAGAATGGGAAAGAAAACTAACGTGGTGTTGCCAAACGGCAAGGAAATGAAAGGGTTTGTATTCGAGGAACTAGAAAAAGCAGGGGTCACACCATATACCGTGGCAGAAAGTGTCATGGAGCGAATTGCAAAAGGGGAACTACCATTTCTCAAGGAAGAGTACACACTAGATGAAGTAGCAAAAATCGCGAAAAAGCAACTTGCAGAAAAAAGAGAGTTTCAGATCATCGCTCTCATTGCTCTGCACTGTGATGCTTATTCCAATGGCGAAAAGCAGTTGGAGCCATTTTATCAACTGCTCAACGCAGATTGGGGACTCTTCGGTGGAGATGAGTACATCATGCTCTCCATCATGGGGATTTGGGGTCCAACGGCTAAGCGACTTTTCGGATGGTTCGACAAGGATAAGTCCGGAAATGTCAAAAAGATGGACAGTAATCCAGATCTCAACATGGTCTATCTAGATGATTTTCATGCTGGATGGGAGGCAGTATGCGTCGCAATCATGGAAAAACAAGAAATTTACAGTGATCCAGAGATTACAGCAGCAATGCTAGACAGTTACACTCGGATCCGAAACTATCTGATGAGCCATACAGATGCACCGGAATTCGAAATGGATGCAGCCACAAAGAGAGATGTCGAAATGGTTCTAGGATCAGAAAACAACTATTACCATTATGCTTCAGTTTCTGCTTTGCTGGATCAAAAGAGATATACTCCTAACATCACTGCAAAGGATGTTAAGATCAGCAAAGAAGTGGTCTTGTTCAAATTGGATTTCCTCATCCCTCTTCTCGATATCCTAGATCTAAAGGATAAGTGGTCGAGAGATGGACGTACGATCAAGTATAGTGAACTCAATGGTTTCGATCGTCGTCGAGTGGAACACGCTTTGACGAATGTAACAATGGCAGCTTGCGAGCGCTACGGCTTCATTGGGCAGACCAACATTCACACGGAGATTCAAAAGATGCTGAACAGTGGGCATATTGATTTCCCATCGCTAATGGCGATGTGCCTATCTTGCGCAATCAGAGCACGAGTCGCATTCGAACAAGGAGAAATTCAACTAAGTTAGTTAGGTAAAGTTAAGAGCTACTAACCCTACTTCGGTAGAGGTTAGTAGCTCTTATCATTTGTTTCACCATTGTAGAAAGAGATCTATCATTTTCTCTTATTCATCCCCTGCATTCACTCCAAAAATCCCACCTAAAGCACCTAGTCCAAACGAACTGAGCATGAATAATAAGAGATTACTTTGCATTTGTAGGTCAAAAGCTAAGAAGGAGATAAGTCCCAAAATAAGGGTATAGATTACGCCTTGCATCCCACCAAAAAACCAACCTCGCTGTCCAGCTCTTTTTCCTGACATATACCCACCGCATAATAAACCAATCGCATTAATGAAAAAGGTAATAGCTGGTAGTGTAGTACTACCCATAGAAGTATATCGTAGCAGTAATGCGACGATAAAAGAGAGAATGACGACGATGATCCAAGTGAGCATTTGTCCAGCAAACCATGGGTTACGCCAGCCACGGCGAAACGAATCCATTAATTGATCCATAATTATTCTTCCTCTCCAAGTGATACTTGTTTCATCCTTATGAGCTCGTCTCTTCTAATATGTCAGACGGACATATTTTCCAGCTGAAGTGACACACTACAAAGGAGGAATCAAGAACAAGGAGGTACCCGTGTGGATATTTGGGTTTCCGTTTTGCGAACCATTTTTCTCTATTTCTTTATCATTTTGATTATGAGATTGATGGGGAAGCGAGAAATTGGGCAGCTCTCTGTCTTTGATCTGATCGTGTTTTTTATGATTGCGGAGATATCTGTATTTTTGCTAGAGGATAGTAATATGCCTCTTTTAACTGGACTAGCCCCTATGATTACGTTGGTAGTACTCCAGATAGCCTGTTCGATGATCCTATTAAAAAGTTCGAAACTTCGTCGCTTAGTAGATGGAGACCCCGTTTTCTTGATTAAAAAAGGGCATATTCAAGATAAGCAGATGGAGAAACTTCGTTACAATATGGATGATCTCATGCAGCAACTCCGTGAAAAAAATATAGCCAATTTGGCTGATGTAGAATTTGCTATTTTGGAGCCATCCGGAAAGCTATCTGTTTTCCCAAAAGAAGAAGTACAACCACCATCCAGAAAAGAGCTTTTACCAACTATCGCAAAGAAGTTTGTATTGCCAACCGCAGTGATCTTGGATGGGAAAGTACAAAAAGAAGGATTAGAAGAAATAAATCAGACCATCTTTTGGCTAAAACAACAAATTCAAAAACAAGGATATAAAGATTTTAAAGAAATTTTTTATGCAAGTTATCATCCGAATGATGAGGAACTGTATATTGACCCGAAAGATAGTTAATTTTGGAGGGTATTCGATGTTGATATATAGTAAGAGAACAGATTTACATGCAGTGCGTTCGTTTAGCGATCTAGTGGGTGCAGGTGCAAAAGGTAACAAGGGGACAACCTGTTGTTTGAGCTTTTATTAGGAGCGGGTTATCCCCACAATAACCTGAATTTAAGATTTGCGAATGGGAATTCTCCCACTATACACTACCATTCGAGTTAGGGATAGAACGTGTCTTTGTAAAGAAGAATGCAATGTTGGTCGATTCAATAAAACGAGAAGCCCCCTTTTCAATGGGATGTAGTTCACGTAAGTATTTAATAGGGTAACCGTTTGGAGAGCCATGGGCCAATGTAGGGGACGCGGATAACATCCTCTTTTTTGATGAGTCCGAGAAACATTAAGCCCATGAAATAAACACAAAAACCGCTTAGCATGGAGAGGAGAACTCGGGTGACAAGTGGACTTTGTTCTTGTCCCATCAAGTAATAGATGATCATCCCCGTGATTCCAACTGCGAGGCTTAGTTTAACTAACTCTCGTATATGGATGCTAATCGGGACTAGTTTTGCGATGCTAAAGAAATGAAGCCCGGTGACTACGATAATCCCAAAATTGATTGCCATCGCTACACCTATAATTCCTAGGTCAGGACGAGACGCTAAGATAAAGATCAAGATAATCTTGATGACTGCACCAATGATGGAATTACGCATGGCGATACTTGCCTTGTCTAGTCCTTGTAGCACGGATGCAAAGGGACCTTGTAAATAGTAGAACAACGAAAAAGGAGCCATCACTTGGATTAGTTTTCCTACCTCTGGATGTTGATAGAGCAAAAGAGAGAGTGGTTCTGCCATTAGATAGACCATTAAAGTACAGGGGGCACCTATTAAGAGAGACAGACGAATTGCTTGTTGTAGACGTCTCTCTACTATATCGGTCTTTTTTTGGGCGGCAGCTTCACTGATCGCTGGGACAAGAGAAACAGTCAGAGCATAGGTGATAAATGCTGGGAAGAAGACAAGAGGTAATGCCATTCCTTCCAGCTGTCCATACAAGGCAGTGGAGGCTGCTGTAGCAATGCCAGCAAATGCCAAACTTTGAGCTACTACAATAGGCTCTACAGCATAAGATAGCGAGCCGATCATTCTGCTAAACGTGACTGGACCCGCAATTCTAGCTAAACTTTGTAGGGTCTCTTTCTGTTCTATCCACCACTGCTTCGTAAACATGACTCGTTGGATAGTAAAAATAGGCTTGTCAGGCTTTTGGGGATCTTTACGATAGGAGTATAATAGATAGAGCATCCCCATAAATTCACCAACTACCATCCCGATCATCGCCCCGGCTGAGGCAATTGCAATCCCATAGGGTAACAGCATCTTAGCTAGAGCGAGTACCGTAAAAATGCGGATGATCTGTTCCACAATTTGAGAGATAGCAAATGGGGTCATATTTTGACGACCTTGAAAGTATCCCCGAAAAACGGATGAAATCGCAATGATAGGGATCACAGGAGACATTGCCAAGAAAGAATAAATGGTACGCTCGTCAGTCAATAAATAGTTGGCAATGAATGGTGCTAGAAAAAAAACAGAAATGGTAACAGTTACACTGGTGATGGTTACGACCAAAATTGATACAATAAGGATTGCCTGTATTTTATGTTCTTCTTCTTTGGCTTCTGCCTCAGATACCAGCTTGGAAATAGCGACTGGGATACCAGCTGTGGTGATGACGATGAGGAAGATCAGAATGGGGAAAGCCATTTGAAAGAGTCCCATTCCTTCGTCTCCAATAATGCGGGAAAGCGCAATTCGATAGATAAATCCTAGTATTTTGGTAATAAAACCTGCACCGACGAGGATCAGAGTCCCGTACAAAAAGCTCTGTTTACTCATGATGCCACCCTTTCGACCGCATAGTTTGTTCCCGCTCTTAACGGACAGAAAGACTCCACTTTCAAATTCGGAAGAAGCAAGAAAGACAAGGTAGGGAGAATCTGCCCGTAAGGTCCGATTGGTTCAACTAACCACCAGCGGATGAGGAAAACCTCTGTTGATGGAAGTTTCACTTAATAGTACAAACTGTATGCCTTGTCCAGTGCTAGCATGACATAAAATATTTTCAAAATTAGCAGGATGTTGGAATAGGAAAGGCGTATTTTACCATTCACCTAGAAAACTACATCTGGGAGGTATTTTTTATGAAGAGACCATCACCATTACGGTCGGTCAATCGAAAACCCCAAGATTCTACTTCTGGTATGATGGGGGATCAAGAATTGTTCAATAGTGTGGAAAGACTTTGTGAAGTAAAAGCAGAAGAGTTCCGCATGTGTGGTTACGAAAATGTGACCAGTGAGCAAATTTGGGCATGTGTATCCGAGAGTTACCGTCGAGGATTACCACGAGTAAATCGTTTAGTAAATGACATTATGTCACTAAAAGCAAATAACTTTATGAACTGGCTTATGGTCAGTGTCTACAAACAACCTTAAGATGCCATCGGTCGCTTTTGACCAGATGGCTTTTTTGTATGGTTTGACATGTCTTGTCAGCGTTGGGATAATGAAAATATTGATTTTAAGAGAGGTCCAAATGATAGATCTCTAGAAGGAGATATAAAAAGATGAAGCGCAAAAAGGGAAGAATTGTCCTTTTTATGGTTCTGGTAGTCGCGTTGCTAGCAACTGTAGCTTCTACGACAATGCCTGTTTGGAACGGAATCCCAAAAGGACTCGACTTGCAAGGTGGATTTGAAGTATTGTATCAAGCGGAAGCAGGTCAGAAAGTGTCAGCTGTAACATTAAAAGATGCTGCTGCTTCGATCCAACGTCGAATCGATGTATTGGGAGTGAATGAACCAGAAATCACAGTCGAAGAACCAAATCGAATTCGTGTCCAGTTAGCTGGAGTTCAAGATCCGAAAAAAGCGAGAGAGATTTTAGGTAAACCTGCCAATTTAACGTTCCGCACTCCAGATGGAAAGACAGTATTGATCGATGGAAAAGATCTGGTACAAGGCGCTTCCAAGGTTGAATATGATCAATTCAATCAACCTCAAGTAGCTGTGAAATTTAAGGATCCAAAAAAGTTTGAAGATATCACTCGGCAATATATCGGACAAACTATTCCTATCTATTTAGACGAAGATCAATTGAGCAATCCTACGATTAGCAGTGTGATTCCAGGTGGTAACGCGGTAATTACGGGAGTGGGAACAGTAGATGAGGCACAGCAATTGGCAGATTTACTCAACGCTGGTGCACTTCCCATTAAGTTAAAGGAGATTCAGAGCTTTGCGGTAGATGCTAGTCTGGGAGCAGAATCACTTCAGCTAAGTCTACAAGCCGGAGCGTATGCGATTCTGGCTATCTTTATCTTTATGATTGGATATTATCGGATCCCAGGTTTGGTTACTGTAATCACCCTCGTTGCATATGGTTGGTTGGTGTTGCTTACGTTCTATGCATTTAACATGACACTCACATTACCAGGAATCGCTGCCTTTATATTAGGGATTGGGATGGCGGTGGATGCCAACGTGATTATGAATGAACGGATTCGAGAAGAACTTCGGAATGGCCGTAATGTGAAAGCAGCAGTCAAACATGGTTCTACCAGATCTTTTGGGACCATTACAGATGCTAACTTAACTACCATTCTCGGAGGAGTTGTTCTCTTTATCTTTGGTACAGCAGGTGTAAAAGGTTTTTCGGTCTCCTTGATCGCAGGTATTCTTGTAAGCTTTGTCACTGCGGTGGGCTTTGCTCGTCTACTCATCTATCTCTTGGTCTCTTCCAACTACCTCAAGAAACCAAGCGCTTTCCAAGTGAAGGGAGATGAGATCGGTGAATTATAAAATGGATTTTGTCAAACATCGGAAGTTTTATTACCTCTTTTCTATCGTTCTCGTCATCGCAGGAACGATCTCATTGTTTGTGCAAGGCCTGAATTTAGGAATCGATTTTGTGAGTGGAACTCGCCTCGACTTTGCCTTTCCCCAAAAGGTAGATCAAGCAAAGGCAGAGGATGTGCTTCAAAAGGCAGGGTTAGAAAATACTACGACTCGTATCGGGGGACAGAATAAAGAGGTTCTAATCGTCCGATTGGATCGCACAGTTTCTTCTACTGAGTTGGAAAAATATCGCAAAGCACTTGATACAGCGTTTCAAACGAAAGTCTCTGTACAAGAACAAGTGGTGAATCCGATCATAGGTCGCGAGCTAGCACGAAATGCGATCATTTCCATCTTGCTGGCATCCCTTATTATTGTGGCATATGTCGCCATTCGCTTTAAATGGCGTTATGCTGTTGCGGCAATTGCTGCTCTCTTTTATGATGCGTTGTTTACGATTGGAATCTTTTCTCTTTTTCAATTCGAAGTAGATCTCGTCTTTATTGCGGCAATCTTGACGATTGTCGGATACTCAGTGAATGATACGATTGTAATCTTTGACCGGATAAGAGAAAACATGATTTTGGAAAAGCCGAAAAAACTAGACCATTTGAAGGATATCGTGAATCGGAGTCTAAACCAGACATTAGTTCGCTCGCTTAACACAGTCATTTCGGTATTACTTGGGGCATTGGCTCTATTCGTTTTTGGTGGAGAAAGCATTCGTTATTTCTCACTTGCTCTTCTTCTTGGATTGATCTCAGGTTCCTACTCTTCCATTTTCCTCGCTTCTCAACTTTGGCTAGATATGGAATGGGCTTCTATGAAAAAAGGACCGAAAAAAGAGAAGTTGGATGCTATTCCAGCTGAATAAAGCAGACGATAGATTAATAAACTAACGTCAACCGCCGCGGAGCAGGTATGTTCCGTGGCTTTTTTTGTACGTTAGGAGTGTCCATTATGACAGCGTTTGGGAAGCGATTTGACGAGGCAGAGCGTGTAGCGCGTATTGGAATCTATGCCAATACGGGGCTGGCGATTTTAAAAGGTGTAGTAGGGTATTGGACTGGAAGTAGGGCTTTGATCGCAGAAGCAGCGAATTCAGCATCAGATGTGGTAGGTTCCTTTGCTGTATTATTTGGTCTCAAAATTGCTAAAAGACCACCTGATGCAGATCACCCTTATGGATATGGAAAAGCGGAAACAATTGCTGCAATTATCGTCTCTGTTTTGATTGCGATTGTGGGAGTGGAAGTGGCAAGTAATGCGATCCAAGGATTGATGGAACCGATTCGAAAGTCGCCTGGATGGTGGGCTGTGGGGGCAGCTGTGGTCTCCGTCATTGTGAAAGAGATTTTGTTTCGCTATACGATTGTTCTCGGAAAAAAATTAGATAGCCCTGCAATCCTTGCCAATGCTTGGGATCATCGCTCTGATGTGTTTTCTACACTAGCAGCGATCATCGGAATTGTAGGATCTATCATAGGAGAATGGCTCCAGATAGGTTGGCTCCTTCATCTCGATGCCTGGGCAGGATTGGGAGTAGCACTCTTTGTAATTTATACAGCATATCGTTTAGCAAAAGAGAATATTCATATTAGCCTCGATCATGTCTGGCATGAGGCTGAAGTGGCTGAACTGTTGGAGACAGTACAATCAGTAGATGGAGTTTTACATATTAACGATTTGCGTGCAAGGGAGCATGGATATTATGTCATTGTAGATTTAAAAGTGGCAGTAGATCCGCATATTACAGTAGAAGAAGGGCACCTCATTGGAAAACAAGTGAAGTCTGTTCTGTTATCCGAGCATCCTCAAGTAACCGATGTGATGGTACATATCAATCCTTATAATCCAGACGATCTAGTAAAGGACTAGGATCATCCAGCGATTCTCGTTCACCTGTGCTATAATGATTCTCGCACACAAAGAAGAGGTGAACGGACCGATGTACCATGCTAGAACACGCTGGATTCCTTATGTTTCTGAAGAAGCAAAGATCAAGCAGATGACGGAAGTGCTGGGGATCTCCCCTTTGTTAGCCAAGATGCTGATTCATCGGGAGATAGCAGAACCAGACCTTGCAAGGCGGTTCCTACAACCTAGCTTGGAGCATTTGCACGATCCTTTTTTGCTAGAGGACATGGAAAAAGCAGTAGAACGGATTCATGATGCTCTGCAAGAAAACGAAAAGATCATAATCTATGGTGACTATGATGCGGATGGTGTAAGTAGTACTAGCTTGATGATGAAAGCATTTCGTTATTTAGAAGCTGATGTAGATTACTATATCCCGAATCGTTTTCGGGAAGGATATGGTTTAAATAAAGAGGCGATCCTGCGCCTAAAAGAACAGGGTACAGGACTTGTTATCAGTGTAGATACGGGAATTAGTGCGGTAGAGGAAGCGGCATTAGCTAAAGAGATTGGTCTCGATCTGATCATTACAGACCATCATGAGCCCCCTGAGATCCTGCCAGATGCCTTTGCTGTGATCAATCCCAAAAAGCCAAGTTGTCCTTATCCATTCAAACAATTAGCAGGAGTAGGGGTTGCTTTTAAACTGATTAGCGCCATTCTCGATTACCCCCCTGTAGAATGGATGGATTTGGTGGCGCTTGGAACGATCGCGGATTTAGTTCCTCTGGTTGGTGAAAATCGAGTTTTGGCAACTTACGGACTGAATCGAATGAATGAACGTGCTAATTTGGGATTATCTGCTTTGGCTGATGCTGCTGGTGTAGGAAAAGAGATCAATGCAAGTTCAGTTGGTTTTTTTATTGGGCCACGAATCAATGCTAGTGGTCGACTCTATAGTGCCAATGAGGCAGTTGATCTACTTTTGACCGAGAATCAGACAGAAGCGATCCAAATTGCGGATAAGTTAAATGAACGGAATCGAGAGCGTCAAGAGTTAGTAGAAGAGATAACAGAGCAAGCGATTGCTCAGGTTGAACAAGACCCAGCTAAACATCAAAAAGTTATCATTGTGGCACAAGAAGGTTGGAATGTAGGAGTGGTAGGGATTGTTGCATCCCGATTGGTAGAGAAATACTACCGTCCCACTATTGTATTAGGAATTGATTCGGAAAAAGGAATTGCAAAAGGATCAGCCAGAAGCATCGTTGGATTTGATCTCTATCAAGCACTTACTGCATCCAAAGAGTATCTCCCTCACTACGGAGGACATACGATGGCAGCAGGAATGACTATGCCGATCGAGAATCTAGAGCTACTTCATCAGAGGCTTACGGCGTATGCAGAGGAGACTCTACACGACGAAGATTATGTGCCATTAACTCAGATTGAAGGGAAACTGGATCTTACCCAAGTCGAATTTGGCATTTTGGAAGAGATTCGCCAGATGGAACCTTTTGGTACAGGGAATCCAACCCCACTGTTTCAAATTGACCAAGCTGTTTTGACTCGTCTACAAAAAATGGGTCAATCACAAAATCATGTCAAGCTCCATCTCACACAAGAAGAAAAAAACTTAGAGGTAGTTGCCTTCCGCCGAGCGGATATTGCCGATCAGTTAACTCTTCAGATGCCGGTTCAAGTAGTGGGAGAGCTGACGATGAACGAGTGGAATGGTCGCCGAACCGCACAAGTATTATTAAAGGATTTACGAGTTGCCGAGCGTCAGATTTTCGATTGGAGAAGCAATCGGAAATGGGAGAAAGTCCAAGCACTTGCAGGGGAAAAATGTCTGTTTATCTTGCGTGTTGACACTACGATTCCAGAACAATGGCGTCAGGCAAATGAGTCTTCCATCACCTATTGGGATCAGTTGGATAAAGTGGAGCAATCTCATCCATATGTGGTTTTCCTGGATCCTCCACCAACTATGAAGCAATTCCATGAGTGTATCGATCACTATACAGATGCTGAAAGATACTACTTTTTGTTTAGTGATGCGGATGGTGCAAACAATTTAGTCAATATCCCACGGCGAGATCAATTCAAGAAACTTTACCAGACACTCTATCAAGTACGAGACCGGAATGTTCAGTTTCCAAGACATCTTGATTCGCTAAGTCGCAAGACAGGATTGTCAAAACGCGCACTTTCCTTTATGATTCAAGTGTTTGAAGATTTATCGTTCGTCTCGATTGAACAAGGACGTGTGCAGATCCAAATAGGAGCAGGAAAACGTCCATTAGAAGAATCGGTATTGTACCAACGGCAGGTGGACTATGCGGAAGTACAGCAATACTTGGTCTACTCCTCCTACCGAGACTTGCGACAATACCTGGAAACCAAGCCATGGCAAATGGCAGGAGGAAGATAAGATGGATTTCAAAGAGTACATTCGCGTCATCGAAGACTTTCCACAGCCGGGGATCCGTTTTAAGGATATTTCGACCCTTTTAAAAGATGCTAAAGCCTATCGTGCTTCGATTGAAGAACTTGCAAAAATGGTGAAACACCATGAGATTGATATTGTAGTAGGACCTGAAGCTCGTGGTTTTGTGGTAGGGGCACCCTTGGCACTCGCTCTTGGAGCAGGCTTCGTACCAGTTCGTAAGCTAGGAAAACTTCCAGGTGAAACCATTCAAGCGGAATACAGCTTGGAATATGGAAAAGATGCTCTGGCAATGCACAAGGACGCTATATTACCTGGGCAAAAAGTTTTGATCGCGGATGATCTTCTTGCGACAGGTGGTACCATTGCTACTACCATCAACCTGGTAAAACAACTGGGAGGAATACCAGTAGGAGCGGCTTTTATGATTGAATTAACATATCTCGATGGTCGTAAGAAGTTAGACGACATAGAAACCGTTACATTAATGCAGTACTAATAGAATAATAAAATTAGAATGAAACCTCGATTTAGCAATAAAGAAATCGGGGTTTTTTGCATGGGGTATATAAACCATAAGGTGTAAAATAGAAAGAGAGCTCCTATTTTTCTGAGAGGAGAGAAATATTTTGCGTAAATGGACAACCGATGTATGTGTTGTAGGAGCGGGTCCAGCAGGAATGATACTAGGACTCCTACTAGCTAAACAAGGGATCGATGTAACAGTACTGGAACGCAATAAAAATTTTGATCGGGAGTATCGTGGGGAAGTTCTCCAGCCTGCTTTCTTGAATATGATGGCAGATATTGGACTTTTAGAGATGATCTACCAACATCCACATACAAAATTGACTAATGGGAGTATTTTCAATCGAGATCGGCAGTTGGGGAGATTTCAATTTAGTCAAATCAGTGAATATCCTTTTGCGATGTGGATGCCCCAACCAGTGATGCTCCAAGCGTTCGCCGAAGTAGGAAAACAGTTTTCTTCTTTCCATCTTTGTTTTCAAGCAGCTGTTCAAAAGCTTCAATATACTGGTGAACAGGTGACAGGGACGATCGCAGAAGTAGCAGGGGAAAAAGTAGAAATTGAGGCAAAAATCACAATAGGGGCTGATGGACGAAACTCCACAGTCAGCCGGCTTGGAAAATTTGAGCAAGACTACTCCCACTATAAGAATGATATTGCTTGGTTTACGATAGATAGACCAGATGAATGGAATAGCGCGTTACGCATCCAATTTACAGATGAAAACCTCTTTATTGTACTTCCTAAGTATCCAAACCATTTACAAGCAGGTGTCTTTCTTCCAAAAGGAGAGTATGCACATCTACGCAAAGCGGGCATTGAAGAGATGAAAGGAATCTTAGAGGAAGTTGGCACCCTATTTGCTCCCTTTACAAAGGATTTATCGGATTACTCTGCTTTCCATTTATTGCAATCACGGATCTTTATGGTACGAGATTGGGCAAAAGATGGTTGTCTGCTCATAGGAGATGCTGCTCATTGCGCAAGTCCAGTTGGAGCAATCGGTGTAACGCTTGCAGTCGCTACCTCCATTGAAGCGGCCAAGGTAATCGTTGATTCTTTACAAAAAGAAGATTACTCTGCTGGATTCCTGCATCAAGTACAACAAAAGCGAGAGCCTTCTTTAAGATCCATTCATCAAATTCAAATGAGAGCGGAACGAGCTGTCGCACCTACTACCAAACTATTGCGAACTGTACGTCCGGTCGTCGTGCCGTTTCTGTTCCGTACTGGTTTGATTCCACGATTTTTACGACGAGTTTTAGTGGAAACGGGTACGATTGAGATCCCGAAAGAGTTTCGAATTTATCGTTAGAAAGGGTAGGTTCAAAGATCCAAGATAGATACTCCATGTTTAACAGCTCAGTATTCTGCTGGGCTTTTTCTATATTTAATCACATACTAAAAATAAGTAATTGACAAAAAGTAAGTTAAATATTACTATGTACTTACTAAAAGTAAGTTACACAATAACTGAAGGGAGTAACATGTTATGTTAGATTTAGGACTTTTTCTTATTCGTCTTGTAGTAGGAGTATTGTTTATTGGGCATGGTGCACAAAAATTATTTGGCTGGTTTGGAGGATACGGCCTCAAAGGTACAGCAGGTTGGTTAGAATCGATTGGAGTTCGACCTGGTGTTGTCATGGCTACCATGGCTGGTTTAGGGGAACTACTCGGGGGAATCCTATTCGCGAGTGGTTATCTATTGTGGGTTGGTGCATTCTTCATCGTGGCGACTATGGTAGTTGCCATCGCGACCGTACATGGAAAAAATGGACTTTGGGTAACACAAGATGGATTTGAATTTAATTTGGTTCTGATCGTGGTTGCAATTGGAGTAGCACTAGCAGGACCAGGAGCTTATGCAATTGGAGTTTGAGGAGGATTAAGAGGATGAAACGGACGAGTGGTATCCATCACATTACAGCGATTGTAGGAGATCCACAAGTAAATATGGATTTCTATGCTGGATTACTTGGCTTACGCTTTGTGAAAAAGACGATCAACTTTGATGATCCAGGTACTTATCACTTTTACTTTGGTGATGATGTTGGGAATCCAGGAACGATTATGACTTTTTTCCCGTGGTCTGGGGCGCATCGCGGGCGTGTAGGTGGTGGACAAGTTGGCTGGACAACGTTTGTCGTACCGGAGGGAGCACTTCCTTTTTGGAAAGAACGTCTTCGTGAAGCCAATGTATCCGTAATGGAGGAAGTACGCTTTGGAGAGACATTTCTCCAATTTCGGGATGGGCATGGTCTTCAGTTGGAGATTGTCGCTCGAAGCGCTGGACCACAAAGTAACTGGACAGCAGAGGGGATACCGGTAGAGTACGCGATAAAAGGTTTTGGTGGCGCACTATTGTTTAGCCTTCGACCTTCAGAGACAGGAAAAGTACTCGAAAAGGGATTGGGACTTACTCGAGTGGGACAAGAGGGTGAGATGATTCGCTATCAAGCCACTGGGGATTTAGGGCAAGTGATCGATCTGGAGATGAACCCAGTACCTGTTGGCAATCTAGGAGCAGGAACAGTGCATCATATTGCGTGGCGTGCGAAAGATGATGAAGACCATCTAGCTTGGCGTCAAACAATTGGACAATATGGATTAGTCCCCACCGAAATTGTAGATCGACAATATTTTAACGCTCTCTATTTCCGAGAATCGGGTGGGATTCTTTTTGAAATTGCGACGGATCCTCCTGGTTTTCAGTGGGATGAAACGTATGAAAAATTAGGGCAAGAATTAAAGCTACCAGCTTGGTATGAGCCACATCGGGAAAAAATCGAAGCAGTCCTTCCAAAGGTGATCGTGCCTAATGGTAAAAGGAAGTGAATTTATGAAGCATTTTTTTGAAAAAGGAAACGACCCGCAAGCGCCTGTCTTGCTCTTGCTTCATGGTACAGGTGGCGATGAGCGAGATTTGGTACCACTCAAAAACATGATCTCACCTGGCTCCTCTGTGCTCAGTGTAAGAGGGAATGTATTGGAAAATGGAATGCCGCGTTTTTTCCGCCGTCTGTCAATGGGTGTGTTTGATGAAGAAGATCTTGTTTTCCGTACAAAGGAACTCAATGAATTCCTTAATCAAGCGGCTATAGACTACCAATTTGATCGCTCTCATGTAGTGGCGGTTGGTTACTCCAATGGGGCAAACATTGCAGCTAGCCTATTGTTCCATTATGCAGGAAGTTTGGCAGGGGCAATTCTACTGCATCCCATGGTTCCGCGAAGAGGAATTACCTTACCTGATCATTCTGGTATACCTGTTCTTCTAACAGCAGGTCGACAAGATCCGATTTGCCCTCCAGAAGAGACAGAGGAACTAGAGAAACTATTGCAATCAACAGGTGCAGAAGTAAAAGTTCAGTGGCAGTCAGGTGGGCATCAACTTACGATGCCAGAGATTGAACAAGCCGCTAAATGGTTTCAAACCGCATTTAGAATATGAGAGAAGCCACACTCAGTCCAGAATGATCTGGATAGAGTGTGGCTCCTTTGATTACAAGGTAATATCCCGGATCAGGACAATCACCTTGTCATCGCGGCGCTTCATCCGTGGTAGGACAGCACCGATAGGGTCGTAGTTCTCAAGATTCTCGATCACCTGGAACAGAGAATCGATGCCATCGCGAAATGCGATTTTGGCTGTCATCCTCCAAGCACGAGCGTTGTCTCTCGTGTTTTGAAGCATGTACAACAATCCGTCAGATGAACCTCCAATGGATTGAACATTATCAAGGCTTACCTTGCAGTAATTCTTTTGAATCGACCGCATGGAATCCTTGGTTCCGTCCAGAACAGTGTAGAAGTGAAAGCGCTTGTTAGCTCTGTACCGCATATTGGGTACTGCTTGGCGCACCTTCTTGTCTGCACGGACGAGTTTGTTGATTTCTGCGATTTGTTCTTCGTCATTGCGAATATCGTCTAGAGTGAGTTCTCTTTCTTCTAGAAGCTTATGAAGTGCCTTTGTCCGTAGCTTGATCGACTTGCGATCGTGCTTTTCTACTGTGTCGCGGAAAGGAAAGTGAATCTTCCCTTCTTTGTCCATATAATATGGCAATGTATCCCCGAGACAGACGAACTGCACTTCTTGGTACCGGAAGTCTACTAGAGTCGCCGCCAAGCAAGCACCTGCCCGCTCAAATGGTTCCATCTCGTCAGGTCGTTTCCCGGTTTCTTGCAAGGTCATCTCCGCATGATAATTACATGCATAGATAAGAATGGTTTTGAGATCTATTGGAAGGGTTGGATCCGTGTCGAGTTCTGCAATATAAGTCTCCATTACGGTATGAATGCCCCGCTTGAGGTTGTCTGTGGCAAAACGCCCAGACAGACCACCTGCACCAGAAACACCATCGATAGTGACGGACAATACAAAACGCTCATGTTGGATGATCACATAACCATCTTCATTCGGTTTTGTATTGCTTCCTGCCTGACAACGAACTTCAATATTGTAATTCGCCATTCTAATCACTCCCTATTTAGAATCGAGAAATAGGGGTGACCCATGAATGACGTACAGGCAGATGCCCATCGTCATTCATGGGCACCCCTGTAATCCGGGACGGTTGCTAGATAGGAAACAAGATTAAGAATAGTATAGCAAAAAAAATGGGGTCTTGGTTCCTAAAATTTTTGCAAAAATAAAAACAGCCTCCCTTTCACGTACTAGAGAGTGCTGTTTTTATTTAGTTCTATCAAAATTCCTGTTTTATCATCTGCTTTTTTAAATCGAGGATAGAGATAACACATCGGATCTGCTTCTTCTAATGACTGAACTTGTTCATATAATGCAGGAAGCCCTTGAGAAAATGCAAGCTTAGCTGTCTCAATCCACATCTGGTCCGCACTTGCCTTTTGATGAGGAAGGACAAGGCCATCCGATAACAGCAAGATTTTTCGGGCACGTATGAGTGGGATGAGACCATAGCTGATCATTTGTTCTGCTTTTTTCGAACCATCGAGTACAGGATAACCCTCTTTTGTATTGAGGAGATTGCGATTGCGCTGTAAAACCTCTTGGAGTTCTTGCCAAATCTCTTGGTTGACCTGCTTACGCTTTTCATCTGACCAGCCATTTGGGTTTTCATCGCCTGCTTTTTCCTGAAGAAGTTGTGCACGTTCTCGGATGGCAATTTCATCCAATCGGGAGAGAGAATCGTGAGTTAACATACGAAGAACTCCTTCTTCGTACTCTACCATGATCATGCAATCTCCACTGTGTACATACTCCATTGTATTGTTCTCTAAAAATCGTACTGCTACCAGTCCTGTGGTACTTCGATCTGTCTTGGGAATTTCTTCGACCTGATCTACACCCATCAGCTCACGAACTCGTTTCCCTAGCAATTGATTGGCAGATAGAGTTACATCTAATAGATTTTCTTCAGGTTGGATTTCTTGGAGGCGGTCACAAATCGTTTGCGCTGCTAATTCGCCCGTTAGCTTGCCTAGGCCCGTTGCGCCGTCCATTACAGCAAAGATACCTTTCTCATGGATACAGAGATAGCGATCCTCATTGGTAGTAGAGATACCTTTTTCATATAGCGTTGTGATGTGAAGTGGAAACATGTGCATTCCTCCAAATGACTAACTTTTTGGCAACTGCGATATGACAATACAAAGTACGACGATCAAAAACACACCAAGAACAGTAAAGTCTTCTGTATTGGTAAAGGGATGAAATGGGATTTCTGGTAAATTTAAATCTGGAAATTCCCATTCCGATAGTTCATCATACCAAACTAAAAACAAGGAATAGACCTCCTTCTATAGAAAAATAGATCTAACAATTTTTATTAAATGTTCTATGCGAATTTTCCTATTTTTGATAATTATACCTAATGGGAAGAGTGAGATTTCTTTCTATTATAGCGAAACGATAAGTAAAGGAGCATACATAAATAGTGATAGTTCGTATCCTTATTTGTTTGATATAGTCGTCATGTAATGTGCTGGAAAACAATTTATAGGGAAAGAAGAGGAGATCAATGAAGCCTAGCTTTTTTACGTTTCAAACTACTGATCATGCAAAAATTTATGTTCATAAATGGAAGTCAGACTCATCCCCTATTGGAATTGTGCAAATTGCCCATGGTATGGCCGAACATTCCAAAAGGTACCATGAATTTGCTACTAAGTTAGTAGAAGCTGGATATGTAGTCTATGCCAATGATCATCGGGGGCATGGTCAAACAGCAGGCAAGGAAGAAGAATTAGGGTATTTTGCTGAAGAAAACGGTTGGGAGCTTGTCGTGGATGATCTTTATCAGCTTACTAACATTATAAAGAAGGAGTATCCACAGATCCCGTTTTTTCTATTTGGGCATAGTATGGGTTCATTCTTATCACGGCGGTATATACAAAAATACGGTATGGAGTTGGATGGAGTAATTTTATCTGGTACGGGAGCAGATCAAGGAATTCTCAGTTGGTTGGGTATTCAGTTCGCTAATGTAGAAAGGAAAATAAAAGGGAAGCGAACTAAGAGCAACTTACTTAATCGATTAGTATTCGGAAATTTTAATCGAGCTTTTCAACCGATTCGTACAGAATTTGATTATTTGAGTCGGGATGAACGAGAAGTAGATAAATATATCGCTGATCCATTTTGTGGTTATGTGCCAACTACCAGCTTTTTTTATGATTTGTTCAGCGGAGTAAATCAATCGGATAAGCCAGAAAACCTAAATCAAGTTCCAAAGAACTTACCAATCTTTCTTTTCTCAGGTGATCAAGATCCAGTTGGCGATAACGGTAGAGGAGTCCTCAAAACGTATCACCATTTCCAAAAAGCGGGGATCGTCGATGTGTCATATAAGTTGTATCCTGGCGGTCGGCATGAAATGTTAAATGAGTCCAATCGGGAAGAAGTTTATCAAGATGTGATCGCATGGTTAAACAAACACCTTCCGATGAGCAAGAGGTAGTGGTTTCTTATCAGTAGTGAAAGAACTGAAAAAAACCGCTACTTCGTTAGCGGTTTTTGTAAAAAGTCCAAATAATTTATCCAGTAGCACCAATCTAGAAAAAGGCTTACAATACTAATATTGTGAATCCATTCCTGCACGGAAATTTTTATTCTTATATAAGAGAGGTTACTATGCATTCCACACTAACAGCACAAGAGACACCATTACATAAGGTTTTTAGCGATGACTACTTATTTATCGTCCCGTCGGTGCAAAGACCGTATTCTTGGACGACAGAACAAGCTGGAGAATTGCTAGATGATCTGTTGGATTTTATCGAGCATCATCAAATTACCGAGCGAAGTGTCGAGCAAGTTCCAGAGCCGTATTTTCTAGGTAGTATTGTCCTGGTAAAAGGGGAAAAGCCAGAAGCGGAAGTATTGGATGGACAGCAGAGGCTAACTACTCTGACGATTCTTTTGTCTGCCCTGCGCAGTTATCTGCCAGAAGAATATGCCGATGAGATTGATGAATTAGTTGTTCAGCGCGGTAGTAGAATTCGCAAGATCGAGGATACATACCGTCTTCGATTGCGGAAAAAGGACAACGACTTTTTCAAGAAATATATCCAAGAACGAGGCGGAATCAGAAAGCTATCCAAAAGCACCCCTGTCAAAACTGATAGTCAAGGTTTAATACGGGATAACTCTCTTTATTACCTTGATCGACTCAATGACTTAGACCCATCTACCATGACAACTCTATCTAGCGTAGTTGCCACTCTGTGCTATATTGTGGTGGTCTCTACTCCTAACTTTGATTCCGCTTTTCGGATCTTTACCGTATTGAATGATCGTGGGTTAGATCTCATGGCTAGTGATATTTTCAAAGCAAGAGTGATCGGAGAGATTCCGGAAAGCGAACAAGAGTCCTATACGGAAAAATGGGAAGATGTAGAGAGTACTTTGGGTCGTGAGCGGTTTAATGAACTGTTTTCACATATTCGGATGATTATCCAAAAGCGCAAAGGTCTAGGTAATCTAAAAGATGAGTACGATGATATTTTCAATCGCGTATCTGGCAAAGCGTTTGTCGATGAGGTGTTATTGCCTTATAGTGATCTCTATATCCAGTTAATCGATTACAAGGCACAACGACTTAACCAAGGTCGGGTGCTAGAAATGCTAAATCGCATCGACAATATCGACTGGCTTCCCGTTGCCATGTATTACTTACATAACTGTCGGGAAAATGCCCACTTGTTCCTCCGAAAATTAGAGCGCTTTGCTGCAGTCCATATGATTCTCCGTAAGAACTTCAACTGGAGACAATCAAAGTACTCGGGAATCCTTCGAGATATGGAAGAGAATAAAGCGGACTTTTCAATGGAATCGTTGGAGATCACTCCTCAGGAGAAAAGAGAAGTACAAGAAGCTTTGATGGACGATGTGTATACAAAATGGAAAGATTCGGCAAAGCGTTATGTCTTATTAAAATTGGACGGATTACTATCAGAGGGACAGCCTTATTATGATCACGATACCATTACGGTAGAACATGTCCTCCCGCAGAACCCTACGGAAAATAGTATTTGGTGCAGAAACTTCCAAGATATCGAGAGGTATGTTCATAAACTAGGAAATCTCGTTCTCTTAACAAGAAAGAAGAATTCCCAAGCTAGAAATTTTGAGTTTAAAAAGAAAAAGGAAAGTTATTTTCAATCCAGAAACGGAGTGAGCACTTTTGCTCTCACGTCTCAAGTGATCAATGAGCAAGAATGGACACCTAATGTATTGGAACGCAGACAGAATATGTTGGTACGGATGCTAGTAGATGAGTGGGACTTGTAGGATAAGGATAAGGCGAGACAAAAAGGAGAGCCTGCACGAGACAGTGTGCGAGACTCTTTCTTTTGTTATGAAAAATATTCAACTATACCTAAGCCAATACTTATTATGATGATGACCCATAAACCAATTCTATGTACTATCCCGTACTTAATTTTTATTCCTATTCAAAGTAAAGGGAATTAGTTAGTAGCAATTTTTGGATAAAAGGGGTTACAATTAACTTGTATCCAATCTAAAACGAATTTTTGCTTTGGTATATTTTATAAGAGAAAGTAGGGGGATGTCATGCCGGTATATAACAAGCTTGTCAGAGATCGAATTCCTGAAATTATTGTAAACTCCAATAAGGAGGCGGTATTTCGTAAATTAGATGAGAAAGAGTACCTTGTGGAGGCACGAAAGAAATTAGAGGAAGAATTACTAGAATATCTAGAAAGCGAAAACGATCAGGATTCATTAGAAGAATTGGCAGATCTGCTTGAATTGATTTACGCTCTTGCTGAAGTTCATGGTTCTAGTCGAGAGAAATTAGAAGAGATTCGAAGTGAAAAAGCAGAAAAACGTGGCGGATTTCAAAAAAGATTGTTTCTTTCTGAGGTTAAAGAATGATTCAAATGGAACTACACACATCAAATCTTTATCCGCATTTAATTCAAGGTATCGAAAAGTCTGATTCCATCTACATACTATCTTCTTTTATTATGAAATCAGGGGTAACGTTAATATATGAATCCTTAAAAAAAGCTTCTCAACGGGGAGCTGATATTAAAATTTGTACAGGTGATTATTTATATATTACATCCCCTGACGCTCTCGAAAAACTTCTTACCATTGACGGAATAGAGATAAGAATGTTTCGTACAAATAATCGTTCCTTCCATCCAAAAGCATATTTGTTTCGTTCAGAAAAAGAAGGATTTATAGTGATAGGATCATCTAATTTATCACAAAGTGCATTGCAGACTGGAGTGGAGTGGAACTTATCATTATCTAAGAGTATAGATTCTGAAGTATATGAGCAGGCATTTATGGAATTTATGGATGTTTTCTATCACGAACAGACGATTTCAATAAATGGAGAAACAATTCAGTTATACCAAGCGGAATATGAAGATAATCATAAAAAACTATCAACTTCATTAGGGGATGACATCGCAGAAAAAGAGATTTCTACGGTCCATGGGGAGTTGGAAAGTAGTATTGAAATTACTCCTCATGATGTACAAGTAGAAGCACTAAAATGTTTGCAAGAGTCATTAGATGAAGGATATCAGCGTTCCATGGTTGTGATGGCAACGGGACTTGGGAAAACATACCTAAGTGCTTTCTTTGCAAAATCATTTTCGAAAGTGCTTTTCATTGCACATAGAGAAGAGATTCTACGTCAAGCAGAGCGGTCATTTAAAAAGGTAGATGACACACTTTCTACTGGATTGTATTTTGGGAAAAATAAAGAAAAAGATTGCGATGTTTTATTTGCTTCCATCCAAACTCTTTCCATGAAACATCACTTAACATCCTTTTCTTCAAATGCTTTTGATTTAATCATAGTAGACGAATTTCATCATGCAGCGGCTAATTCTTATCGCAAAGTAATTGAATATTTCCAACCTAAATTTTTACTGGGAATGACAGCAACGCCTGACCGCCTAGATGGAGCAAATATTTATGCACTATGTGATAATAATGTAGCTTTTCAAATGCATTTCTTGGAAGCTATTGAAAAAGGTTTCTTAGTCCCCTTTCATTATGTAGGAGTTTATGACGACATTGATTACTCAAAGATTAGAGTAGTTGGTGGAAAATATGATTCTGATCAATTAGAAGCTGTTCAAATTCAAGAAAATATGGCTCAAAAGATTTTTCAAGCGTGGGAGAAGCATCGTCAATCTAGAACAATAGGATTCTGTTCTTCGATTAGACAAGCTGATTTTTTAACCGACTTTTTTAACAAGAATGATGTTCGAGCAGTATCCCTTCATTCCAGATCAGCATCTAGACAGAATGCAATTGAATCGTTAGAAGCCAGAGAAATTGATATTATCTTTACGGTAGATTTGTTTAATGAAGGTGTGGATATTCCTTTAGTGGACACCTTGCTTTTTGTTCGACCAACAGAATCAATCTCTGTGTTTACCCAACAGATAGGGCGTGGTTTGAGGTTAGCAGAAGGCAAACAATATTGCCAAATTATTGATTTAATCGGCAATTATCGAAACTTGGATGCGAAACTATGCCTTTTTAATAAAATGACTGGAGAGCCAAAAAAGATTTATGAGCCAATTGTCCCCGAGTTATGTGAGTTTGAACTAGAGACAAAAGCAATCGATATCATTAAATATTATAAGAAGCCACTTAATAACCGATTAATAGAAAGCTACTATGATGTGAAACGAGAGTTAGGGAGAAGACCTACTTATTTGGAAACGCATCTTTATGGTAGAGAAGATGCTAGTAAATACAAAAAGGAATGGGGGTCTTTTGCGGAGTTTTTATTAGCTGAAAATGAGTTAAATAATAATGAGAAAGATATAGTAAAAACATATTCTCCTATTTTGCAAGATATCGAAAAAACTGTAATGAACAAAAGTTATAAAATGGTACTTCTATTATCGATGCTTGAGCGTGGGAAAGACCGCTGGGCGCACCCGATAACCGCTGAAGTTGCAACTCCTATTTTCATGGAATATCTAATGAAGGTTCCTTATCGAAGGAAAATCGACGAAATCTCTAATAACGAAGAGACAGTTACCAAGCTGATTTATAATATGCCAATGAGCAAATGGTCAGGATCATCAAAGGGGATTTTTGAGTTAAAGGGGAATCAATTTTATGTAAAGGGTTATGCAGAACTTGGTACAAAGGAACTATACCAGATGGTAAAAGAGATTTGTGAATATCGCTTGCATTTATATTTTGAGAAAAAGGCTGATAAATAAAGTACTAGGGCATGTAATTTGTTAGTCATGTGCATTGCTCTTTTGGGATGATTGACTCCAAGAGTTTTGGAACGCAGGCAGCATGTATTGGTATAGATACTGGTGGATAAATGGGATATGTAGATAAAAACAAGGTAGAGATTAGTAGCTCTAGCCTTGTTTTTTGTTAGTGTAGGTGTACTCAAGGAATATGTCTTTTGCAAAAAGGATAAATAGCCACACCAAAACAAAAAAAGACTTCCTTTTCGAAGTCTATCATCTTATAAACGATATATACTCTTTCTCAGCCGAGTGCAATCGCCTCTTTTTCGACGATACTCTGTTTGTTCTGTTCCAAAATGGCTATGACCGTCTTGTTTACCTCGATTAGTTCCTGCTCATTTCGGTAACGAATTCGGAAGTCAGCACCAATGTCCTCCTTTGCGTAGTACACCATGACCCATAACGAGATAGGGTATTGGTAGGTATTCCAAAACCAATGCACGTTTTCTATTAAGTCTTGGATGTGACTAGCGGATTGGATTCCAGCGTACTTCATCCCAATGTGATGATTTTGGTGATAGATTCGTTCCGCTTCTTGATCTACTAAATGCCGTTTCCAATGTTCTGTATAGTACTGAACCGCTTTTGGTGGATAACCTAATGTTTCTCCTAAGACCGCTACCCAATCTGGGGAACCTTTTTCTAGATACTTTACTTTTCCCTCAAATGTCTGCAATAGATCAGCAGATTGGAAGTAGATAACTTCTCTACCATTGTCTAAGTGGGGATAGGATTGTAATTCTTGCAGATGCTCATCAGAAATACGCTCGATACTTTCATAGCAAGCAGGCTTAATCCCTTTAAGAAAACCTTCAATCGAAGTCCATCGTTCTTTACGCATTTCTTCAAACGAAAGATGGTAGTTTGGACGAAATTCCAAATTTTTACACCTGCCTAAGTGAGTTGGTCAAAATCATATCATAATAAAAAAAGAGCCGTCAATGGAACAACGGCTCTTTCTATATTTTATGTGGATTGACTGAAGTCTTCTTTGTCACACTCGTCACAGTACATTACACCACGCCAATTACGCCTAGTTAATCCATTACATCCTCGAGTTCCCATTTCGCAATACACTTCTTGCTCTGTTTTCTTATCTTTTTGATCGTCAACTTTGCTTTCCCAGAAGAATATCAGTCCAGCATGGAACAGTTGCATAAAACCCCTCCTGATGTTGGCATTCTTACTGACGAAAACAGTGATTCCTTATTATTATATCAAAATTCTGTTTAATAGAATGTTTCTGGTTGATTCGATGCTCTCTCTTGATAGGAAAACAAGCTACTAGGTAGGTAATATGTGCAAAGACAATTATCACTATGGAAAAAATAACATAGTTTTTTCTATATATGGTTTGATCTGGACGATCTAGTAGATTAAAATTGACTGAAACTATTGACTATTATTAAGTAGGAGGTCTTTCCTTGCGTGAATCTAAACCATTTTGGAGAGATGTACCGCTTGAAGTACGAAGAGAAATTGAAAATTACTTGGGCTCCCCTGTGATAAAAGCTTACAGAGTTTTCGGGGGATTTGGACCTAGTGCTACTTTTCGTCTAATTCTAGAGGATGGTCGTACGATATTTGCAAAAGGGGCTGGCAAAGGATCAACTAGTGTAAATTGGAGTGGAGTAGAATGGGAGGAATGGGTTTATCAAAATATAGAAGTGATCCGTCCTTTATCTCCAGCTTACTTCGGTTCTGTTAAGACGAAAGAGTGGCATCTTTTATTTCTAGAGGATTTAACTACAAGTCATAAGGTCCCCCCTTGGACTGAAGAATTAGCAATAAAAGCTGTACATGACATAGCAAAATTCCATCTATGTGGTATAGCGGAAGAGAAAAAAGTAAAATCCATTATCACCAGAAATTACGATAGTAGCTGGAAACTCATAAAAGATAATCGAGATGAATTAAGTCAATTTTTAGCATTGTTTAAAGAGAACAGCGAGATGGCAAAGGATTGGCTTCATGATGTAATCGATATTCTAATAGCAACTGAGTCAGAAGCAATGAGATCCGATCAACCTTGGGGATTAATTCATTGCGACATTCGTTCTGATAATCTTTGTTTTCAAAACAGAAAATTGGTTCTCTTTGATTGGGCTGTGTTATGTAGTGGTCCATTAATACTAGATATCATTTTCTTTTTTCCAAGTGTTATGGGGGAAGGGGGTCCGTCATCAGAAAGACTTTTACCTGAATATAAAAAAATTATGGAAAAAGGAGGAATAATATTTCCCGATTTTGCTGAGCGAGCTGCTACCGCTTTTATGGCTGGATTTTTTGCTGGTCGGGCAGGAAAACCACCTATACCCGGTTTACCTAGACTTAGACAAATTCAGCGTTTGCAATTAAGAATTGCTCTCCAAATGGTTGCTAAAACGCTCAACTTGCCAAAGCCTCCTGATTTAGAGGAACAGGACTAAGAGATACGCCAAGACTAGCTTCTTATTCTTGGCGTATTTTTTTGTAAAAAAGAAAAAGAGCCCTATCTAGGACTCAATGTGGAGTGGATTCATTTTTGCGGATTTCCCACTCTTTAAATCGTACAAAAAACAGAAAACCTTCCTCTTTTAGCTGTTTCAACTGCTTGCTTAAATTTTTCCGTTGGGATCGTAAATTAACTTGATATCCTTGATCTTGATACTCTTTCACTTTTTCAAACAAGGTTAGGTAGTCCTCTGATTTTATTGTCGAAGGATACAATAATACCAGTTTATTTGGAAGATCATGCTCCTTTTGTTGTTGTGATTTTTCGGATAAAATGGTCCAAATTCGTTCAAATCCAATGGAAATACCACAAGCTGGTACAGACTCTTTTAAGTATTTACCAACCATTTCATCGTAACGACCTCCACCCGCAATAGAGCTAGATAGTCCAGAAGACTCAATTTCAAAAATAGGACCAGTATAATATCCCATTCCTCGAACAAGTGTTGGATCAAAGACCACTTGAACTTGATCTCCTAATTGAGCTTTCACAACCTTTTGTAAGAGGTTTAAATTTGGTATAACCTCTTCTGAAAGCCTGTCTGGAGCATTTACTTTTTCAATAGGAGCTTGTTGTGATTCTTCTATTGAGCTTAAGAATTGCTCTACACGGTTAATAGGGAATCCTTTTTCTTTAAATTCTTTCTTGATTCCATCTATCCCAAGTTTATCGAGTTTATCGAGAATGATAAAAAGAGAGCTCTGTTCTTCACTGGAAAACCCTGCTTCTTCTGCAAGAGCAACAAGTAAACGTCGATCATTTATGCGAAAAGTTAATTCATCAAAACCCAGACGAGTCAATGCTTTTCCTGCCGCAAGCAATAATTGAGCTTCAGCGAGAATAGAGGCTTCTCCGATAATGTCTATGTCACATTGGAGAAATTGACGAAACCTACCTTTTTGAGGTCGCTCTGCTCTCCATACCGGTCCCATTTGAATACTTTTCATGGGTTGAGGTAACTGAGCACGGTTTTGTGCATAATACCGTACTAACGGAACAGTCAGATCAAAACGCAAACCTAAATCTGCTAGATCATCTTCTTTTGTTGATGCAGATAATTCAGGTAGTTTCTCACGTCGTTTCATGATTTTAAAGATCATTTTGGAGTTTTCGCCGCCATCGCCACCGGTTAAAAGTTCAAGACGTTCCACACTGGGAGTTTCAATTCTCTGGAAACCAAATGATTGATAAGATTCAAGTATTTGAGAGGTCATCCAATCTCGCAGTTCTACCTCGCTTGGCAAAAAGTCACGCATCCCCCTCGCTGGTTGAGAGCTGAACTTTTTCAATTTGTTCACTTCCTTTTATCACTCGTTCGATGTTTTTAGTCACTCGTTTGTAGACAAGGTCTGTTAAATATTCAGTCGAAATAGGAGAAAAGCCAAAATTAGATATTTGTTGTTCGGCATTATTGATTAAGGATTTAGAAAGCGAAACTGCACGTTGCAAAGTACCCATTTTCTTCATTTCTTTTTTTAAAATCCATGCTTCTTGTATTGAACACTCAGATTTCTTTAGTATTTCTTGAACACGTCGAGATAAGTGAGGTTGGTGAGCTAAATCGACTAATAATACAGTTCTTCTTAAATGAAGTAACTCTCCTAAAGTGTCTTTTCCTTGCTCTAACACTTCTGGAAAGCATCCAGCAATGTCATCAATAATTTGGGAAGCTGCACCAATTTGAGTTAGTAATGTACTTGCTTTCTTTTGAGTTTCTATTGGGATAGATCCGTTAACTAAACATCCGATTTCAAATGGGAAGGCATAACAATAAGTTCCAGCTTTCCATCGGTATACCTCAAGTAGATGATTCATTCGTATTTCTGTAAATGGAATTTCTGCTAACAAAAGTTCCTGAATTTGTCCTCTTTGAGTGAGGCGATTCGTTTCTTCTACCAATTTGAGCAACTTCCACTTAGTTGTCTCTGGATGATTAGAATCCATAATAACTTGAAGGATAAAGGAAAATAAACTATCTCCAAAAAAGAGAGACAAATCTTTCCCTTGTTTGTTCAACGATTGATCTCTCCAATTTTTAATTTCCTGTGTCCTTGCAGACAAACGAACAGGTAGTGTAGGACTACCAAATTTTATTCGATCTTCATCTACAATGTCATCATGAATGGCTAATAAATCTCGAAGTAGTTGTGAAAGAAAAACTGTATCGCCTAAAGAATCAAGTTCACTTCGAGTAGCTTGGGTACTAGTGGACAAATAGCCTATCCAAGTTAAAAGAGGGCGGGGGAGATGTTGATCTCCCCAAGCATAAGATTGATAGTGACCAAAAATATTTGGATCAATATCCGTATTCCAACGGGAAATTAATTCCTGATATCGGGTATAGAGAACAGGACTCCATTCTTGAAATGCTTCTGCTATTTTCATAAAGCATCCTCATCATGAACAACCAGTACTTCTTCCAAATGATGAAAATCCAAGTACGCCTGCTTTTCTGCGTTCTCTTCTCCTACATAAATATGGAAGGTTTCTAGTTGATCTTCAACCATTTTCGCCATCTCAAGATAACTCCATACCTTTGAATCTTTTGGGTATACAAGCGGAATTTTCTCCTCTTCTCCTAGAAGATATGGAAGAGTTAATCGGGTTTCTTGTGGGAATAATCCCAACTCTTGGCACATTTGGAAGAGACGTTCCGTACCAAAAGCAAATCCTGTACAAGGGACGGATGCTGGTTGACTGGAACTGACAAAATGTTCTACCAGTTTATCATACCTTCCTCCTCCAGCGATTTCGATAAAAGATTTTCCATTCATATGGACATCTACTTCATAAGATAATCCAGTGTAGTATTCGTGGGATCGAATAACACATAGATCAGCGACGAGATAAATCCCCACTTTCTTGAAGTCCTGAATCCATTGATTCATTTGGTCAAAATATGGATGATAATCTATAGGAAACTGCTTATAGTACAGTTCAGTGAAGGTCCCTTCTTTATGATGAAGAATTAACTGCCAACGAGCTTGTTGTTCCAAAGATAGATCGTAAGAGCTCAATACTTCCTGAATCTTCATATATTCATGATCCCAACGCTCTGGTTTTTTTCCAGCACGACACTCTGCCAAGGCATCCATTGACTCTTTTATGATTAAAGCATCCTTCCATTCAATCCGACAATCCTCTACCATCATACGAAACAAGTGAACATGGTTGAACCGGAAGGTAATATCGGAAGACGCAATTCCTAGTTCGTTTAGCATTCGGTGAATCAGATAAATAATCTCTGTATCTGCGTGGAGATTGGAGGAGCCTAAAATCTCCACCCCTAATTGCTTGAATTGACGGTGCTTTGCAGCTGATAATTCCGAAGTTAGTTCATTCCTGAAACAGGAAAGCTCATAATACACTTTCAATGGAAAAGGAGTACCTGGATTTTGATCCATCCAATTTCCTAACCATCGGGTAACTGAAATAGTTCCTTCAGGGATTAGTAGAGCACGAGTTAGATCAGGTTTTTCGTTATAGGAACGATGATAGTTTGGTACTTCCAGATAGAAGCACCCTTTTTCATTCCACTCTGGCCAAGGAGAAGTCCCTACCACATCTTCAGAAAATGAGTCTTGATACTCTAGAATCGGTACTTCTAACGGTTGATAACCAAAACGACGAGCAATTTTCCCCAATACTTGTTGTAAATACTCAAATTGGATTAATTGCGGACCAAAACGATCACTCAGACCTGGTAACGGAACATTTACTTTTTTCATTAAAGTCTCACTCCTTCAAAAATAAAGTAGATTGATAAAAACTAGACGGAATCAGCTCAAAAAGAATTCTAGGCGTAAAAATGTTTCCTTTTAACAGGAAAACAAGTTAACAAGTAGAATAACTAGGAATCACAACCTACATAACTACCGCTAAGCAAAGATGTCATAGTTTTTGCCGCAGATAATGGTTTTGTCTGGCTCGATCTGGACGATCTGGCAGTCTGTTAGGTTAATCTGGAATTGTTCTCCATTGGCGCATGTTAAGGAGATGTTGGTGAGATTGTGTTTCTTTGGAAGATGTCTCGAACGAATATAACAAGAGAAACGTACATCGGAGAAGTTGTCTTTATTGGTCAAGATACTCTTGCTGTAGGTTTGATAGTTTGTTAGATTTTCAAAACTTCTAATAAAATTCTCGATTTGTGTTTGATCGCCTTCTATTAATAAACGTATCATTGGAACCTCCTATCAAAGTGGGACATGCCTTAATTATAAAGGGATTAGATACAATTTTACAAATATTAATAATTTTTATTTTCGTTGTTAGGTGCGTGCGAATTTTAATATCAAACAATTAGCTTTTAGGATATATGGTGTAATTTTTATCATTTTAATAGAAAGTTGGGGACGTTATGCAGATATCACAAATCAGCAGCCTAGAGTTGGGTAATTACCTTCGGCTTAAACGAAAAGAGCAGAACTATCGTCTGGAGGATTTGGCAGATGAGAATATCTCTGTTTCTACTATTAGCAATATCGAACTAGGCAAAACCAATGTGGCAGAAGATAAAAGGCACTATCTAATACATAAGCTTGGGATTGAGGAGACGGAACTGACGAAGCTGATTGCAACACAGCGGAGTCATCGAGAGGATATTAAGTGGAAATTGGAATCGGTTGAGCACATTTTGGATTTAGACCATCATAAAGGTTGGAAAAAGTTAAAGCAGATTCAACTAGAAAAGACAGACCCATTTATGACAATTGTGAATTACCTAAAGGCAAAATACTATATTCGAATCCGGGACTGGGAAAAAGCAACAAAATCTTTATATGAAGCTATTCGTATTTTGGAGAGTAATCCAGACATCAAACACATTAACCTATTTTCAGCATGTCAATATGAGCTTAGCCGGGTTTCCTATTTCACAAATAACTTAGAACAAGCTCTAAGGTGTGTTGAAGTAGGTCTTGAAAATTTTATTCTTGATGGAGAAAGGCTTTATTACAGAGATATTTTACTGGTAGGAAAGGCTATATACTCGGAACGCTTAAATAAAATAGATGAGGTAATCAGGGTATTAGATGAACTATGGCCTCGTGTCTATCAATTGGAGTCACATGAAGTTGCCTTAGGTGTTTTTGAAATTAGAATTAAAACATTAATCAAACTGAAAAAATATGAGGAAGCAATAGAATGTGCGAAACAAGGACTTAGAATGGCGAGGTTAAATCGCCAACATGAGCGATCTTTTGAACTGTGGGTATATCTAGGGGAAATATATATCCATGTCAATGAATGGGAATTTGCAGAAAATTGCTTTTTAAATGCATTGGATATCGAGATTAAAAAGCGGTATTTGCTAATCACTGCCTACACTCAACTAAGCAAGCTTTATATCAAGCAGAATAGAATGGATGAAGCCCGTCATCTAATAGAAAAGGCAATCGTAATAGGCAATGAAACGAACTCCCGTTTTGCACTGATCGATCTTCTTATTACTCTGGGGGATTGTTACTATGAACAAGATAGTTTAGATGATGCTATCGAAAAATATAACAGCGCTCTCCAATTAGCAAGAGAGGAAATGTCTTTAAAACAGGAAAAAGAGGTGCTTTTTCGTATTTGTAAGTGTGAAAATCATTTGAGTAAAGACCAGTTTCAAAAACATCTTGAAGATTACTTTAGAGTTGAAGTAAGATTACAGGCAACAGATTAAAAGGAGGGCAAATATCTCATGATGAAATTTGATATTTATGCACAAGTGGACCCACCAGAAGGTAGCCCACTACATAGGTGAAATTCCAAATATAACCACAAACCAATCAAATCACTCCAAGCGAGTGGTTTTTTTGTTAATATTCCCCCTCCTCTGATAAAATAGAATTTGAAAACGCTTACTTTTGAGGAGAGCGAGGGGTTTTGATGCCATTTTATCAACGTGTAGGGCAAGTACCGCCAAAACGTCATACGCAGTTTCGTAAGCCAGATGGGGAGCTTTATCGGGAGCAAGTAATGGGAACCAAAGGTTTTTCTGGGATGCAGTCGATTTTATACCATGTCCATCCTCCTACTCAGGTTCGGGAAGTGACCAAGATCCGGGATTGGGAGATTCCGTTATCAGATGTGGGAGCCAATCGGCATCGGCATTTTTTCACTTCTGAGATTTCCAAGCAGGGAGATATGGTCGAGGGAAGGCAATACTGGCTTGCCAATCAAGATGTGACGATGGCGACGGTGACCCCAACAGAGGAGATGAAATATTTTTTCCGTAATAGTGATGGAGATGAACTTCATTTTGTCCATGAAGGGCATGGGGTATTGGAGACCGTATTTGGGGAAATCCCATATAAAGAGGGCGATTATCTGGTCATCCCGGTAGGAACTACTTACCGCTATCGTCTGGAGTCCGAGGATAGCAGATTTCTCGTCTTGGAGACAACTGGGGAGATCAATACACCCAAGCGCTATCGGAATGAGTTTGGTCAGTTAATGGAACATAGTCCTTTCTGTGAGCGAGATTTTCGTTCGCCGCAGGATGTCCAACCAGTAATGGAAAATGGGGACTTTGAGGTGCGAGTCAAAGCGCGTGGTCAGCTGCAAGCTTATCGATATGATTATCATCCACTCGATGTGGTGGGGTGGGATGGTTATCTTTATCCATATGCCTTTTCGATCTATGATTTTGAACCGATCACGGGATCGATTCACCAGCCACCACCTGTTCATCAGACATTCCAAGGAAATAACTTTGTGGTTTGTTCTTTTGTGCCTCGGATGTATGATTATCATCCACTTGCCATTCCTGCGCCGTATTATCATAGTAACGTCAATAGTGATGAGGTTCTCTATTATGTGAAGGGGAACTTTATGTCGCGAAAAGGGATTCGCCAAGCATCGCTGACGCTTCATCCAAGTGGGATTCCACATGGTCCTCATCCGGGAAAGGTGGAAGCAAGTCTCGGGAAAACGAGAACAGAGGAACTAGCTGTGATGGTAGATACGTTCCAGCCACTCTATGTAACAAAGGAGGCATTAGCAGCGGAGGATCCAGGGTATATGTATACTTGGAATCCAAATAAAGGAGAGAGCACTAGTTGAAATCGATCAATCCGACAGATCAAACAAAACAAGATAACTATAAATTGCTGATAGGAACCGTTCTCCCACGTCCGATTGCGTTTGTTACCAGTAAGGCGGTAGATGGAACAGTCAATGCTGCTCCGTTTAGTTTTTATACAGTCGTTAGTACCGAGCCACCAATGATCGGCTTTACCGTAAATCGAAAGCCGGGAGGAGTGCAAAAAGATACTTCTCGAAACATCGTGGAAACAGGAGAGTTTGTCGTTCATGTGGTGACAGAGCAAAATGTGCAGGAAGTCAATGAGACAGCAACCGATTTTCCTGCGGATGTAAGTGAGGCAGAAAAAGTAGGCTTTACGTTCGTTCCTAGTGAGGAAATTAGCGTACCTCGAATTGTAGAGAGTCCCATCCAGATGGAATGTATACTTCATCAAGTAGTTGAATTAGGAGGTACCGCTGAGGCTCCTAATTCGGATTTTTTGATTGGAGAGGTAGTTCGGTTCCATGTAGCAGAAGAGTTGTATGAGCAGGGGCGGATTGATACGGAAAAACTAGCACCTGTAGGAAGACTCGCAGGTACAACATATGGAAAAATAGGAAAGACGTTTTCTATGCCACGGATGAGTGTGGAGCAGTGGGAAGAGTATAAGAAAAAATGAAAAAAAGAAACCCAAGCGTATCCAGTATCGATGCACTGGTGCTCTTGGGTTCCTTTTATCTAGGTGGTTATGTTATTTTCTTCTTCTTTGTGTACGGTAGCTCATATCATACATGCTCTTCACACTTTCTCCAAACTGATTTTCAGGTTTTTGAAGGGACGAGAAGAGGTCTTGTGTTTTATCCTTGAGAGAAGCTTTTCTAGCCTTGGAATAAGTCTGATCATAGCGATCTGCTCGATGAAGAGAGTCTTGCTGTGTTTGGGAAAACACTTTTTGATCTCGTGTTTCGGTAGCTTTCACGGCATTTTTTTGAATGGAGGCATCCATTAGCTCTTCTACTAATGCTGCCCACTTAAGGTCAATGTTGACTTCGTCCATATCGTCATCTGTTACAAGGGGAAGAGAAATGGTTTGACTGATTGTTTGGAGACCTTGGTCAGATTCAAAAGTGAAGGATACTTGAATTTGAGACTGTGATTCTTTGGTTTGAGAGGTTACTAACTCTACCACAATATCTTGTTCATATAAGAGATTCCCAAGGAAAAGCTGCCCTGCTTCTGATTCATAGTATCCATTTAGGTTGATTCCCACCTGAACACCACCTGTTGCCGTAACCGAAAGTTTTGCATGACGGGTAGTGGCAGTTCGTAAGGAGGAGAGCTCTTCTTGGAAGATGTCCGATAGTTGATTCATCTCTTTTAGATGATAGAAAGCCCCACCGGTACTGGTTGCAATATTTTCCATAAAGAAACTATTGTAGGTAACGCCTACTCCGATCGTAGAGACCATCCAATGAGCTTTGCGATAGTCCCCTAAAAATGTTGCCATCTCATCTACTTCGGTTATACCATTGTTGGCTTCTCCATCTGATAAAAGGAGACATCGTGTATGATGCTTTGGATCGACTTTGGCTAGTTCTGTCTTGGCGATCTCTAGTGCAGCACTAATATTGGTAGCACCCGAAACCTGAATTTGGCGGACCAATTCTTTGACCGCTTTTCGAGAATTAGGAGTTAAGCGAATAAGAGGCTGAACCAGATCAGCATAGCTGGAAAAGGTGATGACAGAGACGGAATCACCATCATGGAGTTGATCTATTAGGGCAATTGCTGCATCTTTCACATAATCTAATTTGGTACTCACTTCTTGTCTATGTAAAGGTTGGGGGGAGGAGGTGTTTTGGGATGATGTTCTCATTAGCTTTTTTACTTGGTCGGCAAAACTCATTCTTGCTGAGGTCTGGCTAGTAGATCTAGTTATGGGTTCTCCCACATTAGCTGTTTCGGACATACTTCCTGAATTATCGATTAATAAAACGATGGTATGGGGCATGCGATCCACTTGCTTCTCTTCAGTCGGTTGAGGGGATACCTGCATGATGAGGTGGTTTAATCCTTCTTGTTGTTCCATTTTCTCTTTCACCAGATGAAGTTGTAACATAATCTCATTCCTCCTGAGTTGCTTTTTGGATAGCTTGGACAACCTTTGTCTTTAACTTTTCGGGGGTTTCTTGATGAAACTGGACGTTGATCTGAGGATGTACAGCCACGGTTTCATATTCCAATAAATAATCTGCTGAAATATAGGAACGTTGAGAAGAGAGTTTTTTGAGTGAACTAGCTGTTTGAGTTGGGAGGAGCTCTTTAATTTCGGTTAGATTCTTGCCTGTCCGCTTTAAAGTTAGGATGGCGCGTAATTCATCCAAGTGCTTTTCTACAAACACTTTTCGTCCATTCCATTTGGGACGTTCCGAAAGGATTCCAAGTTGGGCGTAGTACTTCACTGTACGTAGCTCAATTGGATAGCCTTCAGATTGGAGGAGGGTAGTTAGTTGTTCGGCAGTATAAGTATTCATTTCGTGAAACCTCCAATTACAGTTAAATGTAAGTACAGTTTACTGTACTATCAGGAGAAAGTAAATACTTTTTAGAAAAATAGAAAACTATGGGGTAGGGATACCCACCATAGTTTTTTGTATATTCCATTTTTCGTTTTTGACCTAGTTATTTTAGTCTAACGAAAGGGCAGGCACTTATCTGATAATGAAAGAAGAGTTGTAACTTCAAGTTATTCTTTAGACCGATTTCTTTGTTTAGCGGCGTTTGCGAATTCGGAAATTATCTGTCAAGAGCAACCAATTTTGCGGAAAAGGTAGACCTAGCTTCCAATAGGAAATCCCACGTAGACCAAATTCCTTGATCAGGTCAAATTTGGCTTGGATCGAGCGAGCATCTTCAAACCAGACCTTATGTGCTCTTCCTTGATCATCGCGATAGTCAAAATGTGGTGCTTGGTCTTCATAGTCATACTTGATCTCGACATTCTCCCGAGCTGCCAGTTCAATGGCCCGTTGGGGGCTAAGTGCTTCAGCAGGGGGATTGCCCGGTCGATAAGGAAGTGTCCAATCATAACCATAAAGATTTTGTCCTAACATGATTTTACTTGGTGGGATTTCACTAACAGCATATTCCACCACCCTTCTCACTTCAGGAAGAGGAGAGACAGCCATAGGAGGCCCACCACTATAACCCCACTCATAGGTCATCAAGACGACATAGTCTACGATCTGTCCATGAGCACGGTAATCATGAGCTGTATACCAAGCGCCAGTCTGTGCACGACTCGTTTTGGGAGCGAGGGCAGTCGAGATCATGAGACCTTCAGCACGGAGCCGTGTAGCTGCCTTCCGTAGGAACTGATTATAGTCTTCTCTTGTCTCTTCTGGGAGGAATTCTAGATCAAAATGGATATCTCCATAACCCTGTTCCCGGGCAATTCGGATAATATTGTTTAAAAGGCGATCTTGGAAAGATCCATCGGTTACAATCTTTCTTCCTAACTCTCGATCAAATTGGTCTTGTCGTATGTTGGTGACCACCATCATAAGCAAGGTGCGATTGGCTTGTGCTATTTGAGGAAGTGTGCCAAGAGCTGGAGCATTTAGGGATGCATCATCTTGCACTTGATAACTAAAGATGGAGAGATAGGTGAGGTCTTTTGCATTTTTTCGGGTATCTTCTTCAACATTCTCTGGGACACGCACGGGAACATCCGCATATGCATTGGCTTCTTTGATTGGCTTGTAGCGTGGGGGGATGTAGATACGTTGTCCAATGGATAGTGGAAAGTAGAGGGGAATACGGTTTGCTCTCGCTAATTCTTGTGGAGAGATTCCATATCGTCTTCCAATCCGATAAAGGGTGTCTCCTGCACGAACGATGTGGACATTTCCTATGGTTGGGATCACGATGGTCTGTCCGACCACGAGATCAGTTGGATTGGGAATCTCGTTGGCTGTCTGAATTTGTTCTACGGTGAGTCCAAAGTTACGAGCGATTCGGTATAGAGAATCACCACGTTGTACTACATAGATCTGCAAACTATTCACTCCTCGATCCGCTCTTTTGTGCATTATATGCAAAGAAATGGGTAGGAGTTTATCGTCCAGTATGGAAAAATTCTAATATAATAGACTTGTTGGTTTACTTTGTTTAGAGAAAGGGTCATAAAATGGACAATCTATTCTCGTTTTTAGGTACTATTCAAGATGAATATAGTCAGGCTGGGAGCCAAATAGAGAAAAAACTTTATACTGATCCATTAAGTGCTCTCGTAACTGCTAGAACGCTAGCAGAGAAACTCCTCTTAGAAGTGTATCATGTGGAAAATATCAGTATTGCTCGCAACCAGACACATTTTGAACGATTACAGTTCCTGGGATCAAGTGGGTATTTACCAGATGAAATCTATCAACAATGGGAAACGATTCGCAAAAGCGGGAACCGAGCTGCACATGGTTTGAATCAAGAATCGATTGAGAAAGCGTTAGAGACTCACCGTGCGTTGTATGACATATCTAGTTGGTTTTATGAGAGCTATGGTTCGATTGAATTCGAAGCACCTGCATATCGAATCCCCACAGCCCCTCCTAGCATTGAGAAGGAGGAGATACAACAATGGGTGAAAGATACGATCCAGCAAGTTTTACAGGCTGAATTAGCGAAAGCGACTACTAGTGCGACGATTCAACTTCAGTCAGGAGACCAAAAGTCTATCAATTCCGATCATCAATCACTTTCTGATTATTTAGTCGCCAAAGGATGTCAATTAATCGATAAGCGCGTCAAAGGCGGAAATCTCTGGGTATTGGGTGGATGGGAGTTAAATGAAATCCTATTTCCGTTGAAAGCGCAAAAGATTTATTTTAAATATATGCCCAAAGGTGGAAAGGCTACAAAGAACGAAACTGCTTGGTATTTGATGGGGAAACATAGCAGCGATCCAATGGTGACTATAAATCCAATTTGATAAAAAAGCGGAAACTCTACTGGTCAAAGTAGGTTCCCGCTTTTTTTATTAACTTGAGATTCTATTACTGATTTTCCTGTCTAGATATTGCTACTTTCCATAATATTATGATACCTGCTATTGCTACAACCATTCCGCGTGCCCAATCACTCCAGATAGGAGAGGTGCGATCGCTCCACCCATCCAACGGACAAAGTTATAAGCTCCAGAGGTAACTCCATGGTGATGCCACTGAACAGCCCCCGTAGACGATAGGTGCTGCCTAAGTAGCGCAGTGCCGGTTGATGTGAAACGTTAACGTCAACGTTAATTTATTGCATCAATAAATTGCTAGGTAGAGGAATCCACACCTAACTGTCGCTGGACTATTTATTTTACCATGCCATGCGAAAGCAATTGTGGTTGTTCGTTTTATGATTGGATCATCTGGATTCTTTGTTTTTGTAGCATGTTATGATATAGGATGGACTGTGTAACTATTAATTCCAAGTACAAACCTCAGATTGAGTTGGTGAAATGATGACACCTAATATAAATAAATCAGAAATACAGAAATTAAGTGCAAGCCGGACAGTGTATCAACGAGGGATTGCCTACTTTGAAAATGGTCGGGTGGAAGAGATAAGGGTTGATCCTGATCACTCTAACATCTACCGTGCCAAGGTAACTGGCCAAGAAACCTATGAAGTGTTGATCTTTGTCGATACACATAATCATGTAGAAGATGCTGAATGCTCTTGTCGAGCATATTATTCCTATGATGGTCATTGTAAACATATCGTTGCTGCCTTGTTGCTCTGCTGTGAATACTACGATCAGAGTGGGCAGCTACACAACTGGACGAAGAAAAGTGTCCAACGCCAGGGAACAATTCATTCGAGGATTGCTAATTCTTCTCCTCGTGCAGTCTTAGATCGTAATCAGCAAGCGATTCATAATTTGATCAGACGGTTTCAACATGAGAGATTGAACATGTCTGGTACCTCTTTTAATGAGATATTATCTGTTGAGTACAAACTGGGGTTAACTACAGCCCAAGATGATGAGCTCGATATGTGGTTGACTGTGCAGTTGAAAGTGGGTACGGAACGACTATATGTCGTAAAAAACATCCATGACTTTTTGAAAGCTTTTAAAGAACAAAATCCATTGGTTTTTACCAAACATTATACTTATGATCCTACTTTGCATCGCTTAACAGCAGAAGATGAAAAGATGTTACGATTTTTACTTGTTCTAGAGCAAAACGAGCGTCTTTATCAGCGATTGCTTCATCCGTGGGGCGGGGATCCAACGAATGAGCGTATGTTAATTATTCCACCGAATGAGATTGCATCGTTCTTGCAACTCCTACCAGAGGGACGGTATCTGCTTGAGCATAATGGAAAAGAGTATACCCAAATACCAGTGATAGAAAATGAGTGTCCTGTTTCTTTTTCTTTAGATGAACAGGGTGATTACTTTGTATTGCAATCCCAAAGTAGTGATGAAGATTCATCCAATCCACAAGAAACTTCACATGAGCTTGCTCTGTTATCAGAAGATGGCTATTGCTTTGCTTCGGGTAAAATTTATAAGCTTACCCGATTGCAAAAAGAATTGGTCTTTCCACTGCATTACCAAGTTCAACATATGCCAAACCAAAAGTTACTCATTACCCCAAACCAGATGGAAGAATTTACATCTGCTGTATTACCAGTATTGAAAAAAGAGAGTCGCTTGACGGTAGATTCAAATGTTACTCGTAAAATCGTACAAGTCCCTTTGAAAGCGGAGATTATTCTAGATTACAAATGGGAGAATGAAGACGAAGAGCGGTTGACAGCCAACATTATGTATCATTATGGTGAGACAACCGTGAAACCAATGGTTCAAGACGAAATACAGAACCAAAGCGACAAGATTCTTATTCGTGATACAGAAAAAGAGCAGCAAATTATGAATATCTTTGAACAAGCCGATTTTAAATATAATGGTCAAGAACTTTATCTCGACCATGAAGCTGCCTTATATCGTTTCTTATATAACAACCTCACACAATTGGAATCACTAGCTGAGATTTACATGGATCATTCGGTACAGCAGATTTTTATTGAACCAAAGGATCGTCCTGCTCCTCAAGTTGACATCGATTCGTCGACCAATTGGCTAGAATTCCATTTTGATATGCCAAATGTAGAGGAAGAAGAGCTTACCAGTATTTTAAAAGCGTTTATTGAAAAGAAATCATATTTTCGTTTGCCTAGTGGAGCTTTTGTTCCCTTGCAAAACGAGGTGACGGAGCCATTACGTATATTTCTTCAGGAAGAGGCAAGAAAGCAACCTTACATCCATGATGGCAAGCTGAAACTTCCTGTCTATCGAGCTTTTCAGTTGGACGAGTTGTCCGAAGGTCCACAAGGAATCGGGATAAAGAAAGGACAACATTTTCGACGATTGATCCGGAATATCAAAGATCCGGAAAATCTGGAGTTCTCAGCTCCATCCTCTATCGGTCCGATTCTTAGAGACTACCAACATTTCGGATTTCAGTGGATGAAAATGTTATCTCATTATCGATTTGGTGGTATTTTAGCCGATGATATGGGATTAGGGAAAACAATACAAGCATTGGCTTATATGGTTTCTGAACTAGAGGAACATGATTCACCACGAGTTCCAGCGCTTGTCATAACACCTGCTTCGCTGATTTACAATTGGGAGAGAGAGTGTGCTCGTTTTGCTCCACAGCTAAACACAATCGTTATTGCAGGAAACAGGGAAGAACGTGAAAAATTACTCCAAGATTTCACTGGTATCGATGTGATCATCACTTCGTACCCGTTACTTCGTCGTGATATCGACAGGTACGAGCAACGTACTTTTCAAACGCTGATCCTTGATGAAGCCCAATCTTTTAAGAATCAGCAATCCCAGACGTTTCAGGCTGTTAAGCGTATCCGCTCGGGTACTTGTTTTGCCTTGAGTGGTACACCGATTGAAAATACGTTAAACGAATTATGGTCCATTTTTGATGTAGTTTTACCAGGACTATTCCCCAGTCAAAAAGAGTTTCACAGACTATCACCCGATCAAATTGCGAAACGAGTGAGTCCGTTTATTTTACGTCGAATGAAACAAGATGTATTAACTGAACTACCGGATAAAATTGAATCGGTCCAGTTCTCGGAACTGACTACAGAACAAAAAAAGCTTTATTTAGCAACCTTAAAAAAGATTCAAAAGGATACAGAACAATCTTTACGAACAGATGGATTCCAAAAAAGCAGAATGAAAGTGCTGGCTGGATTAACTCGACTTCGTCAACTTTGTTGTCATCCTGCTCTTTTTATAGAAAATTACACAAGCGATTCAGGAAAGTTTGATCAGTTTTTTGAGCTACTCAATGAATTACTAAACAATGGTCATCGTGTACTTGTTTTCTCTCAGTTTACTAGTATGTTGGCCTTGATTCGTGAACGGTTGCTCGAAGATAACAGGGAGTTTCACTATTTAGATGGACGAACTCCAAGTAAAGAGCGCTTAGAGAAGGTAGAGCGTTTTAATGATGGAGAAAAAAATCTCTTTTTAATCTCGCTGAAAGCCGGTGGAACAGGATTGAATTTAACAGGTGCTGATACGGTCATCCTATATGATCTATGGTGGAACCCAGCTGTCGAACAACAGGCGGTAGATCGTGCCCACCGTATGGGTCAAACCAAGTTGGTTCAGGTGCATAGGTTAATCGCCAAAGGTACGATTGAAGAAAAAATATATGATTTACAACAAAAGAAGAAATCTTTGTTTGATCAGGTCATTCACCCAGGGGAACAAATGTTAACTTCCTTAAGCGAAGCAGATATTCGAGAAATTTTAGATTTGGCATAATAAAAAAGCAAAAAAGTGGGCGTTATAATGACCGCTTTTTTGCTTTTTCTCTTAGATACGTTATGGAAAAATTCCGGAGATACTTTAGTCCATAGATATAAACTGAGTGAGTAGAAACAAAACGGTAACAATTCGAAAAGTAATATTAGATAAGTCAAGGTATACTTCTATGTAGGGACGGTTGTCCACTAACCATTCAGGTGGCTGGACAACCGTGCCTTCATTCTCCAAAATGAACTAGGTATTGTTGTCCGCCTTCTGATGGAAACATTAGGAGGAAAATATATAAAAAAGTTAAGCGAATTAGTAATTGCAAGAAAGCCTAGATGCCCGCACTGTGGATCTAGCAATGTATCGGGATCTGGTGGAACATACGACTGCAATAACTGTACAGCAACTGGTTTTTCTGCATAAAGAGAATGAACACTCCTCATCTAATATAGGTCAGGAGGGATGCGCTGAGTCCTGTCACTCAGTGCATTTTTGATTTGGATAGATTTTTTAAAAGAAAAAGCAAGGTAGACAATAACTCAGTCGACCTTGCTTTTTGTTATTTATTAAGCACGTTCTGCTTTATATTTTTTGTCTTTTGCCATTTTCGCTCGCTCGTTTTTCGCCAGATATTTCTTCCGGAGACGGAAGGTAGCTGGAGTAACTTCAAGAAGCTCATCGTCTTTCAAGATTTCGATTGCTTCATCGATGCTCATTTGGCGAGGTGTATCCAAACGAAGTGCTTCTTCTTTGGTTGCGCTACGGATACTGGTTAGATGTTTCTTCTTACATACGTTTACTTCTAGATCATTTTCGCGGATATGCTCACCGACGACCATACCTTCGTATACTTCTGTTCCAGGACTGATGTAGAGATGGCCACGGTCTTGAGCAGCATGCAGGGCATAGGTGGTAGCAGTACCAGTTTCCCATGCGACTAAGGAACCAAAGTCATGGTTGTCGATCGCACCTGCAAATGGTTCATAACCAGCTAATAAGCTGTTCATGATCGCTTCTCCTTTGGTTGCAGTAAGCAATTGCTGACGGAATCCAAGCAGACCGCGAGAAGGGACAAGATAGGAGAAGTGGATATTTCCATTCTCTAATACGGTCATATCTTGTAGTTGCCCTTTACGGCGTCCAAGAAGTTCTACGACAGCACCTTGTGCTTCACTACTTACTTCGATCTCGACTGTTTCGACTGGTTCGTGCTTTTTGCCGTTGATCTCTCGAATGATTACTTCCGGTTTGGAGACTTGGAACTCGTAACCTTCCCGACGCATATTTTCGATTAGGATGCCGAGATGAAGTTCACCACGACCAGAGACCATGAAGTTATCGGCTGAATCGGTATCCTCTACACGAAGCGCCACATCTTTCTCAGCTTCACGATAAAGTCGTTCCCGAATTTTGCGGCTGGTGAGGAATTCTCCGTCTTGGCCGGCAAATGGACTAGTGTTTACCCCAAACGTCATCCGAAGAGTTGGTTCTTCCACGGTGATCGCAGGCAGTGCATCCAAGTGTTCTGGATCACAGAGGGTATCCCCGATTCCTGCTTCACCATGACCAGAGATGGCGATAATATCTCCTGCAAAGACTTCCTCTGCTTCCGAACGTCCTAAGCCTTGGTGGGTGTATACTTGTCCAGCACGAACCATTTTTTTACTACCATCTGCGGAGAGCAGTGCTAGGGATTGGTTCTTTTTGATGCTACCTCGCTCTAGACGTCCAATGACAATCTGCCCTTTGTAATCATCGTAGCCTAAGAGAGTTGCTTGGATCTGGGTAGGTCCTTCTGGATCCACAGATGGAGATGGAACATAGGAAAGGATCTCTTCAAAAAGAGGCTCCATGTTCTCTGTAAGTTGATCTGGCTCAGTACCAGCTGTACCACTCAAACCACTAGCATAGATGATAGGGAATTCAATTTGCTCATCATCTGCTCCGAGGTCAATAAAGAGGTCATATGTTTTATTCACCACATACTCAGGACGAGCATTGGCACGGTCGATCTTGTTGATCACCAGTATTACTTTGTGACCTTTTTCCAGTGCTTTGCGCAGTACAAATTTGGTCTGTGGCATCGGTCCTTCAACGGAATCAACCAAAAGAAGAACGCCATCTACCATATTCATAACGCGTTCTACTTCTCCTCCAAAGTCAGCGTGACCAGGAGTATCTACAATATTAATCTTGATTCCTTTATACTCAATCGCCGTGTTCTTGGAGAGAATCGTGATTCCACGCTCTCGCTCCAATGCGTTGGAATCCATTACGCGCTCGTCTACTTGTTGGTTTTCACGGAACACGCGGCTTTGTTTTAGCATCGAGTCGACCAACGTTGTTTTGCCGTGGTCTACGTGTGCGATAATCGCAATATTACGGATTTGTTCTGGTTTCATGATCTCCAAGGGTACTCTTTTACCCTTGTCCTCCTTACTGTTGCGTTCTATAAAAATATCCAAAGTGAATCGTACCATAGTTGATATAGGGAAAGATAGTAGGGAGACAGTGGGAAAGGGGAAAAGTTGTAAGAAATGAACACAATTTATTGAGGGAAAATATTATGAAATCTAGGGACGAGCAGCAACAGATAAAATAGGATGAATGAAATTAGTGGTTATTAGGTGCAAATATTAACAGGAGGACAAAATATTTTTACATGTAGGTGATTATCAGTGGGGAAGGGATTTGGGCAAAAGCGAGAAAAACGAGGGAAAGTTAAAACGAGATTTAGAAAATTGTATACAAAAACTCAAAAATCAAATTGGCAAAAACATTTACAAAATTGTCATCTTTCCGGTATGATATACATATCTTAGATTAACTTTCCAAAAAGGAGGCTCTACACTATGAGGATCAACAAAACAGGCATGATTGTCGCTGATGTCATCACACAAATCATCATCGCTACCACAACAGATTCCAAGTTGTTCCCCCAAAACAGAGTAGATGCTTCTATGGAGAGGGTTGTGTAATTATTATCTGAAAATGTGCACACTCCATTTCAATAAAGTGACTGCTCTGTGAAAGGTTCCTATTTTTAGGGAGCTTCTTTTACGAGCAGTCTTTTTGACTTTTTTCGGTCATAGGGACTACTCCTATGGCCTTTTTCTGTGCAAAAAAGGAGGTATTGTGTTGAGAGTTTTTCGAGATTTATTTTGGTTTTTTCGCCAAGAAAAGAAGAGCTATCTTTGGGGGATCTCCATCCTTGTCTTTCTAGACCTGGCTTTTATGATTCCTCCTTTTGCAGCTCAAGAGGTGATCGATGCCATCGTAAAAGGGAAGATGGAGAATTCTTTATTAATTCAGTGGTCGATCGTCATTCTCATTATTGCCGTTGTAGGTTATGCATTTAGTTATGTTTGGCGAATTCTCCTTTTTGGAGCTGCTAATAAACTGGGGATGGTTGTACGAAAACAGTTGTATGACCACTATCTCCGAATGTCGCCACGTTTTTTTATGGAGCATCGAACAGGAGATTTGATGGCTCATGCGACCAACGATGTGCAGGCTGTGATGCTTACGGCACGTGAGGGCATTCTCATGCTGGTTGATTCGTTAGTGATGGGATGTTTAGTAGTAGGCATTATGTTTTATATTGACTGGCAAATAGCTTTGGTTGCGATTATTCCTTTCCCAATTCTTGCCTACTTATCGAATCTTTATGGAGCATGGATTCATGAACGTTATGACAAAGCCCAAGCTGCTTTTTCTCATATGAGCGAAAAAGTTCAAGAGAATATTACTGGTATGAGAGTGATCAAAGCGTTTGGTCAGGAGAAAGCAGAGAGCAAGGAATTCAAGCAAATCTTAGCCGATGTAGTAGAGAAAAATCGTAGAGTCACCAAAGTGGATGCACTCTATGAGCCTACTATTATTATGCTAGTGGGACTCTCCTTTCTCCTATCTGTTGGATTTGGTTCGTGGAAAGTTTGGCATGGAGAGTTAACTCTTGGTCAATTAACTCAATTTAACCTATATCTTGGAATGTTGATCTGGCCGATGTTTGCTTTTGGTTATCTCTTTAATATTTTAGAAAAAGGAAAAGCCTCCTATGATCGAATCACCAAGCTACTAGCAATTCAACCTGAAATCCAAGATGATTCAACCGAGTTGGAAACTAAACCAAAAGGGGAGCTTCGTTTTGAAATAAAGTCTTTTCGTTATCCAGACAAAGAGATCGCAACATTAGAAGACATTCGTTTTTGTTTACGACCTGGCCAGACATTAGGGATCGTAGGGAAGACCGGAAGTGGAAAAACAACGATTTTGCGATTATTGATGAGAGAATTTCAAGATCCCAAAGCTTCTGTTTTTTGGGGGGATCATGATATAAGTCATTTTCCATTACAAAAATTACGTAGTGAGCTTGGCTATGTTCCACAAGATCATGTGTTGTTCTCTGCTACAATCCGAGAGAATATCGCTTTTGGGAAGCCGGGAGCAACTAACGAAGAAGTCGAAGAGTATGCGAAATTGGCTCATATTCATGAGGATATTCTTCATTTTGCAGACGGATATGAGACAGAGGTTGGAGAGCGTGGTGTTACCTTGTCCGGTGGACAGAAGCAGCGGATCTCCATCGCTCGGGCACTGCTCCTCCATCCAGAGGTACTACTCTTAGACGACTCACTCTCAGCAGTCGATGCCCAGACAGAACATGACATTTTGGAACAGCTTCGTACCAAAAGAGAAGGTAGAACTACCATTATTACAGCCCACCGTTTAAGTGCGGTAGAACATGCGGATCTGATCTTGGTCTTGGAAGACGGAAAATGTATTGAACGAGGTACCCATCAGGAGTTATGGGGTTTAAATGGTTGGTACCGTCAAACGTATGAACAGCAACAGCTAGAAAAGCTGGTAGAAAGCGGGGGAATCGCTTGAGCATCCTAAGGCGTTTAATCTCGTATATCCGCCCATATCGAGGAGCATTCTGGATTGCATTTGCGATCTTAATCTTTGCTACAGCAGCTGATATGGGAGGAACTTATCTTGTATCGTATTTTATTGATCACTATTTGGTACCCAAAAAGTTAGATAGCACCGTGATTTGGGGATCTATTGGAGCATTTATTTTATTACATGGTATTGCTGCAGGTTTTAACTTTCTCCAAGTGTACCAATTTCGGAATTTAGCCAACTGGGTGGTACGTGATATTCGGGAGAAGTTGTTTACCCGAGTTCAGGGATATGCGCTCTCCTACTTTGACCGAACTCCGGCTGGTGTGATTGTTTCTCGGATTACCAATGACACGGAGAATCTGTTTGAGCTTTATATCTCTGTATTGAGCAATGTACTTTACAATGCCATCTATATTATCGGAATCTATGTAACGTTGTACCTGTTAGATCCAATGTTAGCCACCTATACTCTGTTTGTACTTCCGCTAGCCTTTGTTTTGATCTATACGTATCAGCGAGTGACGAAGGCATCATTTCAGACTTTACGTCAAAAGATCAGTCAAATGAACGTGCAGCTAAACGAATCGATCCAAAGTATGAATATCATCCAAGCGTTTCGTCAACAAAAGCGGATGCGAGAGCGGTTTGACGGGTTGAACCAAGCGCATTATCAAGCAGCAATCACCAATTTAAGGTATTTTGGACTTCTGTTGCGTCCCGCTATGAAATTTCTATCACAGCTCTCGCTAGTTCTTCTTATCCTATATTTTGGTCATCAATCTACTACTATGACAAGTGTACAGGTTGGCGTGATGTACGGATTTTTGACATTGCTTACTCGGTTATTTGAGCCAATCAATGAAATTATGCAACGACTTACCTCTTTACAACAAGCAGTTGTCTCAGCAGAACGTGTATTTGCACTTCTAGATCATGAAGAGCCAGCCCCAGAAGGGAACAAAGAGGCGGATGCTCAAATTGAAGAAGGAAGAGTAGAATTTCGTAATGTTACCTTCTCGTATGACGGAAAAACAGATGTCTTACACGATATCTCCTTTGTTGCAGAGCCCGGTCAGACTGTGGCATTAGTCGGTCATACCGGTAGTGGAAAAAGTACCATTAGCCAGCTGCTGTTACGCTTTTACCAGCCACAGAAAGGCGAAATCTACTTGGACAATCGGCCTTTAGCTCAATTTGCGGATGAGGAGCTTCGAAACAAGACAGGGTATGTCCTACAAGAGCCATTCTTGTTTTATGGAAACATTGAGCATAATATTCGACTGCATCAAAAAGAGATAACGAGACAAGAGATTCAGGATGCAGCAGAGTTTGTCCAAGCAGCCCCGTTCATTGAATCTTTCCCTAATCAGTATCAAGAGCCAGTTCGAGAACGTGGTGCCAATTTTTCTAGCGGCCAAAGACAACTTCTATCTTTTGCTCGTACGATGGTTCGAAAGCCTAAGATTTTGGTATTAGACGAAGCTACCGCCAGTGTGGATACGGAGACAGAGGAGATTATACAAAGCTCTCTGGAGAAAATGCGCAGTGGGCGAACGACGATTGCGATCGCTCATCGACTCTCCACCATTCAAAATGCAGATCAGATCCTCGTACTACATCGTGGACGGATTGTAGAGCGAGGGAAGCATCAAGAGTTGTTGGCCAAAAAAGGTTTGTATTATCAGATGTACAGCTTGCAGTTAGGAACAGAAGAACCACAGCAGATAGAGGGAATGAGAAAGTAAAAAGGACGGTATTATGGAATGGCCCTATAGGTGTGGGGCTAAAAAACTGATTATGCGGAATGTCATCCAAACTTCATTTGAAGACCAAAAAATCCCCACTCAGTACAACTGAGTGGGGATAATAATATGTCTTAATTCTAGGACTAGATTAGATTTATAGAGCTTTTTATTACTACCCAAGAATCCCAAGCGTGTGGCACAATAACTGTAAATTACAACCACCATAACTGTTATATAAATAGTATACTATAAATTGGGATAATTTACTATACTTTCAATATTTTGAATTGATGATATTATACTCCTTGTGATCAGTCATCCACTAAGGAGTGGTTTTATGGAACCAAAATACCGTCTTCAGCTTTTACAGTTAGCATTGCAACAGAAAAAGATGATCTTGATCAGCACAACGTTGATTTTAATCACGACGGGGCTTGGTTTGCTTACCCCTTGGATTATCAAAACACTGGTCGATGATGCTATTCCAAGTAAAGACATGGATTTAATGATTTGGTGTATTGCGGGAATTGGGGTTGTCCCTTTACTTTCCGCCCTGATTCGATCGTGGGAAGGAATTTTGCGAAGCGACGTAAATGCTCAAATGGTTTCCTTTCTTCGTATACAATTGGTAGAAAAACTACTAAAGCTGTCTCCACATGTTACAACAAGATATCAACAAGGAGATTTAGCAGGTAGAGTGACAAGAACATGTAATGAAATTGGAAACTTTCTCTTAAATCGTTCTACTTGGATTTTAACCAATTCACTGAAGTGCATTGGTATCTCCATCGTGATCTTCTATGTTCACATTGAATTGGCAAGTGTATCACTTGTTATGATTCCATTCATGTTTTATGCCTCCTATCTATGGATGACCAAAATCCGTAATACAAGCCGAGAATTAAGTGAAGTTCGCAAAGATTACGATGCCTATACCACGGAATTGGTTACAGGGTTGAAAACCGTACAGATGTTTCATAAAGAGCGTTTTGAAGTTTCTTATTTACAACGAGTAAACCAGAAGTATAGAGAAAAACAACGTAAGCTTGAAAAACAACGGACAATTGTAGGGAATATTTTCTGGTCGATGTCGGATTCTTTTACAACGGCGATTGTTTATTCGTATGGAGCATGGCTGATCTTTCAAGATCAAATCTCATTAGGTGAATTACTTGCCTTTGTCGTTTATGTCCCTCAACTTTATGGGGCATTGGATCGCCTATTTGACTTTTGGATTGATCGAAATAGTATTAAACCGGAGATCGAGCGGTATGAAGAGATGATGAATTTCCGAGAAGATAATGTGGACCACAAGGAAGTAAATCCTGATACAAAATTAATAGGGAGAATCGAGTTTCGGCAGGTTACGTTTTCGTATTATGAGAAAGAAACACTGCAAGATATCTCTTTTACTATCGAGCCGGGTGAATTTATTGGGATTGTGGGTGAGACTGGTAGCGGAAAATCCACAATACTTGATCTTCTGATGCGATTCTATCAACCAGAATCTGGTCAAATCTTATTGGACGGGATTCCTATAGAAAATATTAAATTACAAGAGTTGCGAAGCCAAGTTACCCTTGTCCCGCAGGATATCTTTTTGTGGAACCGTTCGCTACGAGATAATTTAGTCTATGTATCTTCAAATAATAATGAGGAAGAACTTGCTGAAGTTATGAAAGTGGCACAGATCGAAAAATTTATTCCCAAGCTGCCGAGTGGATTGGAGACTTTAGTAGGAGACCGTGGAGTAAAACTTTCTGGTGGAGAAAGGCAACGAATCGCAATTGCTCGAGCATTATTAAGAAAACCAACTATCTTGCTCATGGATGAACCTACTTCAGCCCTCGATTCAAATACCGAATCAGCATTACAAGCTTATTTGTCTCACGTCTTTCATAAAAAAACAGTTATCGTTGTTGCTCACCGCTTGGCTACCGTCCGAGAAGCGGATCGAATTTTCGTGATAGATCAAGGGGGCTTGGTCGAGTGTGGAAGTCATGAAGAGTTGATGAATCATAAAGGATTGTATTTTGAAATGTATAAAAAACAGATGGGTGTAGTGACAAAGGTGTGAAAAATAGAGCTGAGGAAATATTTTAAGAATAATAATCTTGAGCCTAGGTACTCCATTTTCTTTGGAATTCCTAGGCTTTTCAAAATAAGTTACCAATTATTTTGTTTCTATGGGTGGATTTTTTTAGAGACTATTATTTAATGTAATGTCATTGCCAATAGGATTTTCTATCAATTTCTTGACTTCATCTAAATCATTGGTTTTTCCTAGAGCCCACATTAATTTTGGGACGATTGCTTTTGTATTCATATCTCCAGAAAGAATAATCTTATTTTGAGCCACTTTTTGCCCTACTTCATATAGATATTGTATTATCCTCCATTTATATTGAGTTTGGTCCGTAATTCAATTACATCACATAAATGGTGTATTGTTCTATGCATGATGAAATCTTAAATTGTAGAAAATAGTTGACAAAAAGAAAGGAAAAGAACACACTTACTTTATTAAAGTTTAAAAACAAACCGGTTTAATCGGTTTTATAAAAGGAGGATCTCCATGAAGAAAAAAACAGGTCTAATTATTTCCCTACTCTTCTTACTTTCGATGGTGGCAACTGCTTGTACTGTAGAGACTCCTACTCCAAAAGGAGACCTCCTCGATCAAGTAAAAGAACGTGGAACTTTGATTGTAGGAACAGAAGGAACATATAAACCTTTTACTTTTCATGATGAAAAAACAAACCAATTGACTGGCTATGATGTGGAGGTAGCTCAAGAGATTGGGAAGCGAATGGGTGTGAAAGTAGAGTTTCAAGAAATTCCTTGGGATGGGATGCTAACTAGCCTTCAGACCAAAAAGATTGATATGGTGGCAAACCAAGTAGGAGTAAAGCCAGAGCGCCAAGAAAAATTTGACTTCTCCAAACCATACGCAGTTTCGTATGCCCAAATCGTGGTGCATCAAGACAACCAAGATATTAAAGAGATTGAAGATATCAAGAACAAAAAAGCGGGACAGACTCCAACTAGTAACTATGGTCAATTGGCTGTGCAAAAAGGCGCAGAGATCATCTCCTATGAAGATATGATGAGTGCATTCCGTGATGTGGCAGCGAAACGAGTTGATTTGTCTTTGAATGATCGACTAGCGATTGCAGAAGCACTAAAAAACTCTAAACTTCCACTAAAAACCGTAGGTGAACAGATCGATCGTTCCGAATCAGCTTTCCCTATTCCAAAAGGGAATCCGAAACTGTTAGCTGAGATTAATAAGGCATTAGATAGTATGAGAGCAGATGGAACACTAGCGAAAATCTCTCAGAAATATTTTGGAGAGGACATTTCAACATAATGTTATCAGGAAGAATCCTCTTATCCAGAGGATTCTTCTAATTTTTTACCGATACAGTTGTTGGATTTTGAGATACAATCATACCTTGCATATGTCAATTTTATTTCCCAAATTCTTTTCTACATTTGCTACTATGTAAGGTGGGACAAAATCGGGGAAAGACTACAACAGAAAGTCCATTGTAGCTTGTGAAAGGAGAGTCCTTGTGTCAATTCTAAACCAGTCCGAGCCGTTTACACTGGTCTTATTTGGAGCAACGGGTGACTTAGCAAAGCGGAAGCTATTTCCTGCCATTTATAATCTATACTTATCCAATTTACTACCAGATCAATTTACTGTGATTGGAGCGAGTCGCACCCCTCGTACGAATGATCAATTTCGGGAAGCGGTACATAATTCGATTCAAGAGTTTTCTCGTAATAAAATTCACGATGAAAAGAAGTTTGCTCATTTTCTAGAATCCTTTTTTTATAGCTCAACTGATATTAATGATGTTGCGACATACCAGGAGATTTTGTCCATATGTAACGATCGTGAACCAAAAGATATTCCTGCAAATCGCCTCTTTTATTTATCGGTTGGTCCTGAATTATTTGGTCGTGTTGCCACCAATCTTAACCAAACCGGTTTGACCAATACGACTGGATGGAAACGATTAATTATTGAAAAACCATTTGGATATAACTACGACTCTGCCCAAGAGTTAAATGTGGAAATTAAGAAAACGTTTACGGAAGAAGAAACGTATCGAATCGACCATTATCTCGGGAAAGAGATGGTTCAGAATATCGAAGTAATCCGATTTGCCAATGCCTTTTTAGAGCCGTTGTGGAATCATCAATATATTGAGAACATCCAAATCTCGGCAAGTGAAACGGTTGGGGTAGAGGAACGTTCTGGCTATTACGATGAGGCAGGGGCACTTCGGGATATGGTACAAAATCATATGTTGCAGCTATTGATGATGGTTGCGATGGAGCCACCGAGCCGTTTTGATGAAACTTCGATTCATGAAGAAAAGACAAAGGTGCTACGTGCGATTCGTCGTGTTCCAAAAGAGCAGATGGCGGAGTATGTAGTACGCGGTCAATATGGAGAAGGCAAGATCAAGGGGAAATCTCTGCCTGCGTACCGTCAAGAGAAAAACATCCCAGAAAGTTCCACGACCGAAACATATGTGGCACTTAAATTTATGATAGACAATCATCGCTGGGCAGGTGTTCCTTTCTACATTCGGACAGGAAAAAGAATGCCGATGAAGGCAACCGAAATTGTGGTACAGTTTAAAGAGTTACCCCAAAATCTTTATTCTCGTGATACGAAGGGATTGGGGCCTAACTTACTAGTGATTCGGATCAACCCAAATGAAGGTGTTCATCTCTTTATGAACACGAAACGACCTGGAACTTTCCAACAGATGAAACCGGTTACCCTTCATTATCAAGATGAATCGAATGAAATTCCAGAGGCATATGAATCCTTGATTCAAGATGCGATAGTAGGAGATCGGACGTTTTTTACTCATCAGGATGAAGTTTCCCATGCTTGGGAGATTACCGACCCAATTTATGAAGCGTTCCAAGAAAATATTGTTTCACTCTCAAGCTATCCAAGTGGGAGTTGGGGACCAGTGGCGGCAGATCAACTCTTGGCATCACAAGAAGATCATTGGTGGGCAGTCGGTGATCTAGAGATGCAACTTAAAGCGATATACGATCATGAAAAAGAGAAAGAAGGCATTGTCAAATGAAAATTTATGATATCTCCATGACGATTCATGAAGGCATGCAAGTCTACAAAAACAAAGAGAGCAAAAAACCAAAGATTTCAGTAGTACAAGATTTTGACACATCTCCTGCACGAGAGTCTCGTATTGATCTAGATGTTCATACTGGTACCCATGTTGATTCTCCGCTCCATATGTTACCAGAAGGAGGAACAATGGAAGTTCTTCCTTTGGAGACATTGGTAGGGGAAGCACGCGTTTTGGATCTGTCTCATGTGGAAGATGGAGTAACCGCCGCTGATTTAGAGAAGTTCAACGTACAAGCTGGAGAGTTTTTGTTACTCAAAACTCGTAACTCTACATCGGATGAGTTTGATTTTGAATTCATCTTTTTAAAAGAAGATGGAGCCAAATATCTAGCGGAAAAAGGAGTTCGGGGTGTAGGAATCGATGGGTTAGGCATTGAACGTTCCCAAGCTGGGCATCCTACTCACAAAACTTTATTTCATTCGGACATAGTGATTATCGAAGGTTTACGCTTGCAAGAAGTACCTGAAGGCACCTACTTTATGGTGGCAGCTCCAATTAAATTAATGGAGACAGAAGCTGCTCCTGCACGTGTGTTACTTTTGGATGGAGTTTCAGTTTCGTAAGTTTTTTGGGAGACTACTATCGTCTGTTTGAAACGATAGTAGTCTTTTTTTACCCAATTATGATAAGTAAGTTAGTTATGTATAGTTAGTATATTTGAGGTGAGCGATATGGATTATCTTCGATCCATTCGATGGGAGAACTTAATTGACTTGGATTTAGCTTGGAAATCGGCACCAGTCATTTTACAAGGTCTGGGGTTGACGATTTGGATTAGCTTGGTAGCTATGGTAATTGGGTTGATTCTAGGAATGATGACCGCTGCAGCCAGAATGTCGCAAAACGTTTTGTTTCGAGGGATCGCCAAGACCTATATCTCCATCATTCGTGGTACGCCTCTATTAGTGCAATTATTTATTCTTTATTTTGGCTTACCAGTCATTGGGATTACACTGACCCCTGTTTTTGCAGGTATCTTGGGACTTTCTCTTAATGTGGGAGGATATTCTGCAGAAACGATTCGTGGTGCGCTATTAGCAATTCCAAAAGGACAATGGGAAGCGGCGATATCGTTGAATATGAATTATGTTCAGACGATGAGGCGTATTATTATTCCTCAGGCAATAAGAGTTGCTTTGCCTTCACTGGCGAATACTTTTTTGGGATTGGTGAAGGATACGTCGTTATTGTCAGTCATAACTGTACCAGAGATGTTATATCAAGCGAAGATTATTGGAGGAAGAGAGTTTGACTATATGACCGTTTATTTGGTAGTAGCTCTCTATTTTTGGATTGTTTGTACCTTACTTAATCTCCTACAGAATCGATTGGAAAAGCGTTACAGTCGTTATCTTACGTAAGGGAGGAGCTTTTTCATGTTAAAAATAGAGAACTTAGAGAAATCATTTGGTAAGCTACATGTTCTACGTGGTGTGGATCTTTACATTCACAAAGGGGAAGTAGTTGCGATTATTGGGCCAAGTGGAAGTGGGAAATCGACGTTTCTCCGCTGCCTAAACTTACTAGAAGAGCCGACTGGTGGGGAGATCGAGACAGAAGATATGAAGCTGTTATTTGGTAATACGCCTGTTCGAGAGACCGAAAAACGTGTCCTCCGAGCCAAGACTGCAATGGTTTTTCAAAACTTTCATCTCTTTCCTCATCAGACCACTTTACAGAATGTGATGGAGGCAATGATGATCGTTCAAAAAAAATCAAAAGGAGAAGCCCGTAAAACAGCACTAGAACTGCTCGAAAAGGTAGGACTTGCCGAGAAAAAAGATGCTTATCCCTCGCAGTTATCAGGGGGACAACAACAGCGTGTGGCGATCGCTCGAGCTTTGGCGGTAAAGCCTGATTTGTTGTTGTTAGATGAGCCTACTTCCGCTTTAGACCCAGAGTTGATCGGGGAGGTACTAAGAACTATTAAGGAATTAGCTCAAGAACAACAGACGATGCTGATCGTTACGCATGAGATGTCGTTTGCCAAAGAGGTAGCTGATCGAATCGTTTTTATGGATGAAGGTAGGGTCATAGAGGAAGGGCCTGCAAAACAAGTGATGGAAAATCCACAACAGAGTCGAACAAAACAATTTTTAGAGCGATTCCAATCTGTGCACGTTTAATGGACGAATTAAAGTTTCAAATTTTTTTTATTCCAAAAAAAGGAATTTAAGAAATTTTGGTGAATATAAATCGATGTAGTAACCAATTATTAGGAGGTGTTGATATGTTAAATTTAGATCTTCTCATCCAAATTGCGGTTTCTCTAAACCTGCTATAATGGACTAATTTGTCGATAATCGTATGATGATAAAACAACGAACATCTTAAACAAAGATGTTCGTTGTTTTATGTTATAGGATATTTGGCAGGAAATTCATATATCTACGTATAAATAAGAACGTTTTTTGTCTAATGAGATTGTTGCTATTTTTTTACCCAGAAAGTCTCAAAACGTTATAGAATAGAACTTAACGAAAATTGCCCATCGGGTGGCAACCAGGTAGGTGGTACTTTGCAACAACAACTGATGATGGGACGTTATGCGTTACAAGAAGTGATAGGACGAGGTGGTATGGGCACTGTTTACCAGGCCCTAGATACTACATTGGATCGGCTTGTTGCGATCAAATTTATCAATCAGAACGATATGCCAGATCATGAGTTTGTGGACCGTTTTTTCCGGGAAGCACGAGCTACCGCGAAACTGCAACATCCGAATATTATTCAAGTATTTGATATGGGGCAAGAAGGTTCGGATTATTACATGGTGATGGAGTTATTGGAAGGATCTACATTGAAAGATCTTATTCAAGCCCAAGCACCCTTATCAGTGCCAGAAGCGATTCGCATTACAGTAGAGATTTTACGTGGACTTGGAGAAGCGCATCAAGTAGGAGTAATTCATCGAGACATTAAACCACAAAATATTTTACGCAGTAAGCAAAATCATTGGAAATTAGCTGATTTTGGGATTGCACATATGGAATCAGCATCCACTAAGCTGACCAAGACTGGGATGATGATGGGGACTGTACACTACTTCTCTCCAGAACAAGCACGTGGAGAAGCAGTTTCGTATGGATCGGATCTCTATTCAGTCGGTATTATGCTATATGAAATGCTGACTGGTTACCTTCCTTTTGATGCAGATGAAGGGATTGCAATAGCAATTAAACATTTGCAAGCCCCGGTACCCGATCCAAGGGCGATTCGACCCGATTTACCGGAAGCTATTTGTCATGTCCTTTTTCGTGCATTGGAAAAAACATTGGATCGTCGCTATCAGTCAGCAGAAGAAATGATTCAAGATCTACAAGCTATTAATGGACAACCATCAATCCCTGCAGTTACTACGGTGTTGTCTACACAAGAATCATTGCCACCAGTTGATCGTACGGCTTCACGCAAATTTCAGACGCGAATGCAAAATACCCTGCAAACGCCTGTCATATCCTCTACAGAACAGGTAGAGCCAGTCCTGCATGATTCAAATCAAACACCAGGAGAATGGAATCATGGTTCAGAGCCAAAAAAGAGTAAGAAAGGGATCACGTTTCTAGTGATCGTGCTTGCACTTGTAGGGGGATTTTTCTGGTACCAGAGTGATGATTCGACTCCTACGAATTCTACTGGCGAAGAGTTTGATTTAGAAGGTTTAACAAAGCCATCCGGAGCGGTTCAAGCAGAATCAAGTAGAGATAAATTATTAAAGGAATTATATAAAGCGAAAACAACGAAATCAGAAGGAAATCTTACCGAATTAGTTGGTAGTACCGAACACAGTTATGATGTTAGGATAAGAGGTACGAAAGACTATGAAGTACTCAACACCAATACCAATACAGCTTTTTCAAGACAAGAGAATCAATGCTCCAAAGGGGATAACAACAGCAATTTTCAAACAATTGACTGTGATGATTCTAATATTTCAGAGATGGAACGAATTGTAGGCATGGAAAAGACACTGCTCGACGGTATGATTGAGGATAAAGATTCAGTTACACTCTATAAAAGCGATGATAAAGGATATATACTACATTATAAAATATCCTCTACAGATTTGATTCTGGATCAATTAGATGAGTGGGAAGAGAAGAATTGGTTAAAAGGTGATATTACATATAAGAATGGAATATATGAAATTCAACTAACCTATAACTCTAATAAAAAACTTACTAAAATCCAGCGAATCCTTAAATTAGAAAATGATTCATACGGTCGACCAAATGTTATGGTAGAACAAACTATGACCATTTCAAAATAATGGCCGTTTCCTTTTAGAAGCGGCTTCCTCATCTTATCTAGAAAGGATCGGTGTACGGTCGTGCAAGGAAAAGTACTTGTAGGTCGCTACCAATTAGAACAACAAATAGGTAAGGGAGGAATGGCGGCAGTATTCCGGGCGATGGATCAGAGTCTGGAGCGTGCTGTTGCCATTAAAGTGATGAACCCTTCCTTTTTTACAGATTACGATCTTATTGACCGTTTTATTCGTGAAGCAAAAGCTACCGCTAAATTAGATCATCCTAATATTATGCAGGTTTACGATGTAGGAGTGGAAGAAGATTCGCACTACATGGTAATGGAACTTTTAGAAGGTGGAACACTTAAGGATTGGATTCAGTATTATGGGACTCTTCCCATTCGAGATTCCCTCGAAATTATAAAACAAGTGCTGTTTGGACTGGCAAAGGCACACCAGAGTGGAATTATTCACCGAGACCTCAAACCACAAAACATCTTGCGTAATCAATCAGGTGTATGGAAATTAGGGGATTTTGGGATTGCGAAAGTGTTAACATCTACAGAAGGCCTAACGAAAACTGGAAATGTTATGGGAACGGTTCGCTATTTTTCTCCTGAACAGGCACGAGGAGTGCAAGCTGTTTTCTCGTCTGATTTATATTCGATTGGGATTCTGTTATATGAAATGTTAACGGGGAGAGTCCCATTTGATGGTGAAGAGGCTGTTGCGATTGCAATCCAGCATCTACAATCTCCCTTGCCTGATCCACGTATATACCGAACAGATATACCAGACGCATTAACACATATTTTATATAGAGCGTTAGAGAAGCAGCCTGAAAAGCGTTACCAAAGTGCATATGAAATGATTCAAGAGATAGAACAGGTTTTGCAACAGTATACAGGTAGTAGCTCTCCGCTGTTATATCAAACTAGCCATACCAATATCCCGAATGTCTTAAATCCAGATCCATCTCTTTCTCAGAGTCGTCCGAGTCAGAGTTCTCTTACACCATCTCCTATTGCGGAAATGGAGATAAAAAAGAAGCGCAACATCAAAAAAAAGCTACTCAACGCAGCGTTGATTGTTCTGAGTATTGTGGGACTAGCTAATCTTCTATTGCCAACTACTGCCGAATCGGATGGGGTCAACTTTGAGTTAACCGGCTTTTTTTCGGAAAAACAGAATAGTCCGACTAGAAATGTTAGTTGGGTAACTGGGTATGTGAACAAAGCGATAACCGATGGGGATAATCGTAAATCAGAAATTCAAACGGAACTACGCTCCAATTTTGAAGGAATTGATAAGCTTGTAAAAGAAGAGAACTATATACTTAGTTATTTAGATAATGAGCACTATTATATGAAAGATCAATCTCGAAATATAGATGGGCATCATACAATCTATCGTAATAACTCTTCTTGTTATGAAGTGGGTGCATCACATCAGAAATGGAACCCAAGCGATTGTTTCAAAATGGAAGGAGCTTATCAAGATAAGCTTTCGGAACGTGATCTTTATTTAGATATTTTAAAGCAGTTCCAACAAGCAAATACTGCATTTGCTTCTTATAACAGTGTGTATTCCGAAACTGAGTATCAGGTAGCCGAACTGACAATCAAAGATTTGGGTAAAATTTGGGGAACGATCAGTTTAGAAGACAAATCTAAATTTATTGGAAGTAGCCGACCTCAAAATGAGTTTGAGAATGGCCTCTATCAAATCCGCCTTACATTTGATGAGGATGGTAAAGTAATTCGGATTCAACGAATGCTAAAACTACAAGCGAATGATCCTTCAGCAGAGAGTTCTAATGTATCAGTTTATCAGGATATTAAATTGAGTAGTCCAAGCGATGCGTATGATTATCCAAAATAAAATGGTGATAAATCCAAGGTGGATTGGATGTATAACATCTGTCCACATAATGCCTCTCAAAAAATATATTCCAAATAAGATGGATACAGCAATTGCTTTGTTCCAAGCATTTGGTTGTAAGTTTCAAATATGGGACTAGTAAATGGGAACTTGTGAATTGTTTATGAAGAAAGTAGTTGAAAAAGCTGTCAAACAGTTGGTGTCAATACTGTAGACAGCTTTTTTCTTTTTGTTGTATCCGCTTTGACTGCTCTACATACAAAATGAGTGTTTAAAAAGTTGATAGAGAGGAAAAGGATTATATATCAAATGAACTGAATTATCAGATATTATAACTGATCGAAAAAGGGGTATTTATAAAAATTAATATTTTGTAGGAGGGAGATCATATGATGAATGTAAATCTCGTTTTACAAAGCAATGAAGAAAAGTTGATTTATAATTATTTTAATAAAAAATTTCCGTCCAAGAACTATGAAGAATTAAATAAACTGATCCAATTCATTATGAATAAAGCTTATAAAATATATAAGAACAAAAAAGAATATGACCAAGCATTACACAAATTGAACTGGCTAAATGACATAGAGTACCATCTTCCTTTTGAAGCTCTTGCAGAATTTACTGAAGATAGAAAACGTAGTACAAAAAACAAGATGAAACTATATCGTAAACGCTATGCGGGTGCGTTACCTGATGGTCGTTTTATTATTTTGGATGTATTGGAATCAAAGATCGAGAAAATATTAAATGATTTAATAGAGGAACTCGCTCCTGATTATGAGTGTCCGCTTTGTTCGTCCTCCTATTTTAATGATGATTGTCCTGCATGTGGAATGACTCTTTATTAGGAATGAACTATCCTTAAGGAAAGACACCAAAATGTATGATAAAAAAAGCTGTCTAACAGTTGATTCTACACTGTAGACAGCTTTTCTTTAGATTACCTTTTTCCTTGTTGTTGCATCCACTTTGACACCTCCAGATCCCGATAGAAATAACCTGCATTGATTACTTCCACTTCGACCCGAGGATGGTATTGTCGGATAATCTCTCGTTTTCGTGCTTCTTTATTTTTTACTTGTTCTTCCGCTAACTCTTTTTTCTCAGGAAAATAGGCCTCAAGTTGTTTCATCTCGTCGATATATCTTTTGTGTGCTTCTTCCGCCCATGTGTGATCTTCTTGTTTGAGCAAGTCATCTAAATAATATTCTAGCTCACTAAGTGCTTCCGCTCCATTCATTTTCTCTGGAAGAAGATGGCGACCGGTGGGGAGTTTGTGGGTCCATTGAAGTGAAGATAGTTCCTCCGTGAAGTTTTCACGAATTTCCCCAGATTGTAAATTGATCCCCAGTTGATGGATGGTGTCTTTTTTCTGATCACTAATGTATGAAACCTTAAAATTGACAGCGAACCATGGGACATAGGGAAGAGAATTCCCATATCTAGGGCGAAGATGAGTTTCTTGATATAGACGGACGAAGCGACCGTGTTTTTGAGCAGAACGAAGCATCATTTTAAAGCGAGGAGCACCAAAAAAGAGGTATTCCCCGCTTAATTCTGTTGGACGATTGTCTGCGTCAAAAATAAAACATAGCTGTGCAGGTTGGGGAGTAGTTCCCATTTTCTCAACATACATCCAGTAGAATGGCCGATTGAGTAAATCTTTATCTACATCGATGGATAGTTGGGTTACGAGATGGGTAGGAGCTGTCTCCACCACCTTGCATTGATGATGCTCCAAAAAACGCTCGGTAAATTCTCTAATTTGAGTTTGATCCATAAAGAAGCACATCCTGTTGCTCTTGTTTGGTCAATATTTGTTGCTTAGATTGGTAGAACCTTTCGCTTAATGTGTCAAGGCTTTTTTTAAATTCTTGATCGCTTTGTGTCTCCAGACTGAGCCGTAACATACTTTGTTCGAAAGCTTCTTCTTGCTCCAGATTTTCTAAGATGGTCTCTAGTTCTCCGATTACGGAATGGAATAGTTGAATTTTCTCGTGTAATAGCCAAATGATATGTTCCTCGATGGTACCAGATGTAGCAAAATTGTAGATATGAACGTCATGCATCTGACCTAATCGATGAACCCGCCCGATTCGTTGCTCCACCCGCATAGGGTTCCAGGGCATATCGAAATTGATGACGTGATGGCAGAACTGAAGGTTAATCCCTTCTCCTCCTGCCTCTGTAGCGACCATCACCTGTGCTCGTTTTTGGAAAAGCTCCATCATCCAATCTTTCTTATTGCGGTTAAATCCACCACGGTATGGGACTGCATAGATTCCTCGTTGTGCAAGGGCTCGGATCAACATATCCTGAGTTGCTCGATATTCTGTAAAGATGATGACCTTATCTCCAATTTCTTCTACCAACTCTACTGCTTTGACGACTTTGGAGGAAGTTGTCACCCTTCGAAGTAACTCAATGATATGGGTTACCTCTGGAGAGAGAGACTCTTTCCCTTCCTCTGCTTTTTTTACGATTTTGAACAGAGTATGGAAAACGGCATCTCGACTACTACATACCTCTTTTTGTAGAACTAAGAGCGAGAGCATACTTTTAAGATCACCTTGCCCTGTTTGATAGCTTTCTCGTACAAAAGAGGTGACTCCTTCGTATAGAGCCCGCTCTTCATCTGTGAGCTCGATTGGAATCGTTTGTACAATTCTCTCTGTCAGATGAAGATTGCTATCGCGTCGTCGATTTCGGATCAGGACACGTTGGATTTCCTCACGGAGTTGCTCTTCGTTTTTGGCTTTTCGTTTGCTTTTAACGAAGTCTTTGTTAAACTGAGTTTCCTGTCCTAACTGTCCGGGTTTTAAAAGGGTTACTAGGTTATAAAGCTCTTCTAACTCATTTTGTACTGGTGTGGCGGTTAGCAGTAGACAATACTTCTTTTGCATCTCATTAATGAATTGCCAATTTTTTGTGCGGCGATTCTTGAGCTTATGTGCTTCATCTACAATTAAGAGATCATAGTGTTGCTTCAAGACAAACTCGCGATGGGGATCACGTTTGGCTGTATCCATCGAAGCGACGATAACATCGTACTTATCCCACATCCATTCTTTCTTCTGTGCGACTGCGCTGATCTGAAATTTGGCATTGAGTTCTCTGGTCCATTGGAGAACGAGAGATGAGGGGACCAAGATCAACGCTTTTTTGACAAGCCCACGAAGCATATACTCTTTTAAGATCAGACCAGCTTCAATCGTTTTCCCCAGTCCTACCTCATCTGCTAAAATTGCTCGACCATGCATCTCATGCAAAACACGCTTTACCACATCAATTTGATGAGGAAGTGGGTCAAAACCGTAAATTTGTTGTAAACTGAAGATGGTATCAAACGAGGGAATGAGCTCTGCTTTCGCTGCATCAAGAGCTAATTGAAAGCGATTCCAATCAGACCACCCTTGATCTTGCTCTAAACAAGTCTGAAAATCTTGGTACCAAGTGCGATCAAATCGAACCGGTAACGATTGCATTGACAGCATCCCTTCTTATTGGAATTCTGTTGTGATTATGTACATTAGAAAAATAGTCGCTCTTAGTATGGAACAAATGCTGGAAAAGAATTCAAGCGATAAAAACGTACATTATATGATTTATTGTTTAAAAATGATCGGTTTTTATGGCATAATAGACCATAGAAATTACATATTGTTCGGCGGATGAAGGCGAGTGGAGAGACTTGGTTTAAAAAGAACAATTACCAAGCGCCGAAGGGGAAAGCGATAAATCGTGAATCTCTCAGGCAAAAGGACTCTCGCTGGACGCAACTCTGGAGAGTGCTCATGATGAGCCACCCAAGGGGAAGGAAACTCTCGGGTATCAAGGACAGAGTGAGGAAGTCATGTTATACCCAATTTTCTGGGAGGTGACAAGCTTGACACAACTCAAGCAAACTCCATTTTTTGATATCTACCGAGAACAAGGAAAATTAATTCCATTCGGGGGGTGGGAGTTACCCGTCCAATTTTCAAGCATTAAAGAAGAACACGTTGCGGTACGTACCAAAGCAGGTCTGTTTGACGTCTCCCATATGGGGGAAGCGATCGTCAAAGGACCAGGGGCTCTGGCATTTTTGCAAAAAGTGCTCACCAATGATGTAAGCAAACTAGCTATTGATCGGGCTCAATATACTATTCTCTGCTACCCAAATGGAGGGGTGGTAGATGATCTACTTGTATATCGTACTGGTGAAGAAGAGTATCTGCTTGTCCTAAATGCATCGAACACAGAGAAAGATGTTGCGTGGTTAAGAGAACATCAATCAGATGATGTGGAGATCGAGGATGTCTCAGAAGACTATGTACAACTCGCACTCCAAGGACCACTAGCTCAACAAATTTTGCAAAAATTGACTACGACTGATCTAGCGGAGATTCGCTTTTTCCAGTTTCGTCAAAACGTAGACGTAGCAGGGATTCCGATGCTCGTATCTCGTTCTGGATATACAGGTGAAGATGGTTTTGAATTGTACTTTGCACCAATACATGCTGGCAAAGCATGGGAAACGATTCTAGAAGCTGGCAAGGAAGAAGGATTATTACCATGCGGACTAGGAGCACGAGATACTCTTCGTTTTGAGGCACGCTTACCTCTGTATGGTCAAGAGTTGTCTCCTGAGATCACCCCGATTGAGGCAGGTGTAGGTTTTGCGGTAAATGCTACCAAGGGAGAATTTATTGGATCTGATGTGGTATTGCCACAAAAAGCAGATGGTGCACCTCGTAAGTTGGTAGGGATTGAGATGATCGACAGAGGTATTCCACGTACCCACTATCCAGTTTATGTAGGGGATGAAAAAGCAGGGGAAGTAACGACCGGAACCCAGTCTCCTACATTAAAGAAAAATGTCGGTCTAGTCTTAATCGACCGAGCTTATAGTGAGTTAGGCCAAGAAGTAGAAGTGGAAATTCGTAATAAACGAGTAAAAGCAAAAGTAGTCGCAACACCATTTTACAAGCGCTCCTAGGAGAGGTGAGAGAAGATGAAATTTCGCTATTTACCAACTACCGAGCAAGACCGCCAAGAGATGCTACAAACGATTGGAGTAGATTCTGTAGAGGAACTTTTCTCCGAAATCCCAAAAGAGGTACGTTTTCAAGGGAGATACCAAATTCCAGAAGCACTTGCTGAGCCAAAACTGGTGCGTCATATGCAAAAATTGTCCAAACAAAATGCCTCTTTTGATGAATATGTCTCCTTCTTAGGAGCTGGTGTCTACGAGCACTATATCCCAAGTGTTGTCAACCATGTTATCTCTCGCTCAGAGTTCTATACTGCCTATACTCCTTACCAACCAGAGATTAGCCAAGGAGAATTGCAAGCGATCTTTGAATTCCAAACGATGATCTGTGAGCTGACCGGAATGGAAGTAGCCAACTCTTCCATGTATGATGGTCCAACAGCTCTAGCTGAAGCAGCGAACCTAGCAGTTGGTCATACTCGAAAGAAAAAAGTAGTTGTCTCTAAAGCAGTTCACCCTGAAGCGAGAGAGATTTTGCGTACGAACGCTCATGGGCTTGGCTATGAAGTGGTCGAAGTGCCAGTTACAGATGGCGTGACCGATCTAGCAAAATTGGATGAAGTAGCAGACTTGGATACCGCAGCCGTGATTGTCCAATCTCCTAACTTTTTTGGGAACATCGAACCGTTAGATAAAGTGGAGCCAATTGCTCATAAAGGAAAAGGGCTATTCGTAGTAAGTGCCAATCCACTTGCTTGTGGTTTGTTGAAACCACCAGGTGAGTACAAGGCAGATATCGTTATTGGAGATGCACAACCATTTGGGATCAATGCTTCGTTTGGTGGACCTCACTGTGGTTATTTTGCGACAACAAAAGCTCTTATGCGGAAAATTCCAGGACGGATTGTCGGTCAGACAGTAGATGAGAATGGACTCCGTGGATTCGTTCTCACCTTACAAGCACGGGAACAACATATTCGTCGGGATAAAGCGACATCGAATATCTGTTCCAACCAAGCACTAAATGCCCTAGCTGCTTCCGTACATTTGTCCGCTCTTGGCAAAGAGGGGATCCAAGAGGTGGCAAAACAAAATATCCAAAAAGCTCACTATGCCAAAAGACGTCTGGCTCAAGTAAAAGGAGTCAAGATCGTCGGAGATCAGCCGTTTTTCAATGAGTTTGTGATCCAATTAGACAAACCTGTGGCAGAAGTGAATAAATACCTCTATCAAGAAGGAATCTTGGGTGGATATGATTTAAGCCGAGATTATCCTGAACGAGTGGGTCAGATGTTGATAGCTGTAACGGAAATCCGCACCAAAGAAGAGATCGATCAACTTGCAGCGTGTCTGGAGGGATTAGCATGAATCACAACCAAGAAAAAGCACTCATTTTTGAACTGAGCCAACCAGGACGTATCTCCTATAGCTTGCCAGAATTAGATGTACCAGCCGACGATCAGCTTCTCCCGGCAGAACTTTTCCGTGAACAACCAGCTGAGCTTCCAGAAGTAGCGGAGCTTGATCTGATGAGGCACTACACAGAACTTTCACGACGCAACCACGGGGTAGATAACGGTTTTTATCCACTCGGTTCTTGTACGATGAAATATAATCCGAAAATTAACGAGGATGTCGCTCGGTATGCAGGATTTGCAAAGATTCATCCATACCAAGCAGAAGAGACAGTCCAAGGTGCGCTTCAATTGCTCTATGAGTTACAAGAAGATCTAGCTGAGATCACAGGAATGGATGCTGTTACCCTCCAATCGGCAGCGGGTGCCCATGGTGAGTGGACTGGATTGATGATGATCCGTAAGTATCATGAGACTCGTGGAGATATTCAACGAAATAAAGTGATCGTACCAGATTCCGCGCATGGCACCAATCCTGCTAGTGCGACAGTAGCTGGATTTGAAACGATCACCATTCCATCCAATGAAAAAGGACTAGTCGATGTTGAAGCGCTCAAACAAGTGTTGGGAGAAGACACTGCTGCTCTCATGCTAACTAACCCAAATACACTTGGATTATTTGAAGAAGAGATCCATGTGATCGCGGATCTTGTCCATGAAGCAGGCGGCTTGCTCTACTATGATGGAGCCAATGCCAATGCAATCCTAGGAATCGCACGTCCAGGTGATATGGGATTTGATGTAGTTCACTTGAACTTACACAAAACCTTTACGACACCACATGGAGGCGGTGGTCCTGGGGCAGGTCCAGTTGGTGTGAAAAAAGAACTAATCCCATACCTACCTCGTCCAATGGTGGTAAAAACAGAAGAAGGCTATGCGCTCGATTATGATCGTCCAGAGTCCATTGGTCGAATCAAAGGATACTATGGGAACTTTGGCATCCTTGTACGTGCTTATACCTATATCCGCACGATGGGACCAGATGGCCTACGCCAAGTATCCGAGAACGCTGTCCTCAACGCCAACTATATGATGCGTCGCTTAGAGCCATACTTTGATCTTCCATTTAAACAGGCTTGTAAGCATGAATTTGTTCTCTCTGGCAAACTGCAGAAAAAACAAGGTGTTCGTACCCTAGATATCGCAAAACGTCTGTTGGACTTTGGATACCATCCACCAACGATCTACTTCCCACTCATTGTCGAAGAGTGCCTGATGATCGAGCCAACAGAGACAGAGAGCAAGGAAACGCTAGATGCGTTCGTGGATACCATGATTCAAATCGCCAAAGAGGCAGAAGAGAATCCAGAGATCGTCCAAGAAGCACCACATAGCACAGTGGTCAAACGTTTGGATGAAGTAACGGCAGCTAGAAAGCCAATTCTTCGTTGGAAGAAGGAAGAGAAGGAATTAGTAAAAGGCTAATTAAATAAGAAAACCTATGATAAAAAACGGTAAATGTCTAATTTTTAGAGATTTACCGTTTTTAACGTTATATCTTTGCGAGTGGGAAAACCCCTAGCTTCAGCGCTATGGGGATGATAGCGAGTGTCAGACGAGGGAGGATGGTTTGCTAAGCGAATATTACCTTTCTTACAGAATGGAAAATCAAAATTACTGGTGAATACGAGTAAATTGATTTTCGAAAAGAAGACGGATCGAGTTAAACGATATTAACAGAACAGTATGTTCAATGAATAACTAACTTATATTGAATTTGAAAAAAGGACCTCAAACGGGTCCTCGTATCTCTTATATCACAATCATTTTATGAATCTTTTTTTGCTAATAAATGAAAAAGTGGATGGACAATCCAAGACAGAAGATTAATAATCACCAGTAAATACCCACCTACTGCTGTTACAAAACCGATAGCGGCAAATAATAATCCTAAAAATTCCCCTATATACGTTACTGCATATATACCTAAAAACTGGTCTATATACATTCCGATCATGGGAAAAGCATACCATAACAAACTGCAGATTCCGACGATCACTGCTAAGAACGGAATAAGGAGAAATCTCCATTTGCCAAGCCGTCCATTCCATAAAGCTACTCTCCAAAAGAGATAATAAAACCAATTTTTTGCCTTGATCGCTTCGAGATAGTCTTCTAGTACTTCTGGGTCATTCGGGTCCAATCTAATAGCCTCTTGTAAGTGAACGAGAGCTTCTTTTGGTTTATGCATGTAGTACAATAGAAAAATTCCGTATGCATGCTGTGAATCCACATTATCTGGTTCTAGGTTCAGAACGGTTTGTAACGTTTCTTTCCCTTGTCTGATCTTACCCACTTGTCCTAGTCCGAATGCCATTAAACTATGACAATCAGGATTTGTAGGATCTAACTCCATTGCTCTTTGAATATGTATTAAGGCTTTCTTTTTCTTTCTTTTGGACAGGAAAATATGTCCAAATAATAAATGAGTACCAAGATGATCTGGATCAATTGAAAGAACGTGCTGTAAAACTTTGATCGCTTGTTTGAATTTCTTGGTTTTGTAGTATAAAAATCCAAGATAGTAATGATAATCAGCCTCTAATGGATCAATCCGAATCGCTTCTTGAATTGCTTGAAAAGCAGAATCGTACGCTTCATTTCCAGCATGGGCACGAGCCATTAAATAAAATGCATGCTCCTCTTCTGGAAAGTCACGTAAAACATTTTGGATACATTGTATGGCCAAATCATATCGTTGTAGATTAATCGCTTCTGAAGCTTTCAGCAGTTCGACTTTTGCATAGTTCTCCATTAGTTCCTCCCATTAAACTCAATGAAGATTAATATTCTGGAGAGTCTATTAGCTAGACAAGAAGGGTTATCTAACCCTGTTCCATTTCCTATTGTAACTTAGCTGTCGTCTTGGGTCTCCTGAGAAAGTTTATATCCCATATAAATGTGCGTTTATGATCATCTTTAGAAAAAGTAGAGCATGTTGCATAATGAACCCAAAGTCAGAGGTTTTCCCCTTTGGAGATGCGACTAAGAGCGATAGGGAGACGGGCAGATCAGAAGCAGGAAAACCGGCGGAGCGCATATCTTTAACTTTAATTAAAGTAACAAGCTATAAATATACAAAGTAGTTATAGAAGTCCGATATCACTTTTTTGTCATAAAATAAAATACCCGTAAACAAGTGCTCCTGCGATTACCCATGCGGCATGGATCTTCATTTTTTCCATCAATAACAGGCTAAGTAGTGATAGGAAAAATGTTTGAATGAATCCAATCTCAGTATAAGAGTCTCTCCAAAAATCAAATGCCATGACGGCGAGTAGCACCCCAACAACTGGACGGATTAAGACAGTGATCCGCTCGATGATAGGGGATTTTTGATAACGGAAGAGGAGAGCTAATAGTGTAATCATCAAGAGTAGAGTAGGGCCAACAGTGGCAAAGAGTGCAATGATTGCTCCGAGGATACCTGCTTGTTGATAGCCAATATAACCAGCCATTTTAGTTGCAATTGGTCCGGGGAGCGTATTACCTATTGCCAAAATATCACGGAACTGCTCAGGAGTGAGCCATGCATAGTGGCGTACTACCTCATATTCAATCAAAGGAATGACGGCAGGACCACCCCCATATCCGAGAATATTCGGGAAGAAGAAAGCAAGAAAAAGATACCAATAAATCATTTTATCTCCTCCCGTAGCAAATGACGAGATTGGGGAAAAATTGCGATTACGATCAGCATCCCAATCACGATAGCTGGATGAATCCCGACAAAGGAGATGAGGACTAGACTGGTAAGAGTTAGTATTATCATGGTTCCTCTATTTGTACGCCCCCAAGACTTCTGTAAGAATGAGAAGGCAAGTGCTGCTAGCATCATAGCTATGACTGGATTAATTGCCTTGGTAAGTCCCTGGAAGTTAGGGTTGTTTTGAAAGTAAGCTAGCATGTTTAAAAGAGCAATCATTAATATAACCGTAGGCATTACAATAGCAATAAGGCAAGTAATACAGCCTAGGACCCCAGCGATTCGGTACCCGATATACCCGGCTAGTTTGGTTGCGATAGGTCCTGGAAGAGAATTGCCAATTGCGATAACATCACTAAACTCTTTATTATTCATCCATTGGTATCGGTTGACTATTTCTTGATGGATAAGGGGAATGACGGCAGGACCTCCGCCATAGCCCAACATCCCAGATCGAAAAAAAGCGAGAAAGAGTTGTCCTAATAATGTCATTTCATTACTCACCTACTGCGTAATTTGGTACGAAATGTTCCCTGACTAATTGTTTCCAAATCGGATTATTCTCTTGCAACCAGTTCAAAACGATTTTGTCCAAAAATAAGCGTATAGGCTAAATGCCCATACACTTATTCATAATAACTACCTTCTAGGAGTAACTGATTTTGTTGTAACCATTCTGGACTTATATGTATGAGATCAAAAGAGGCCCATGTAATACCAGTTATTTTGGTTTTGGTAGTAATTGCTCCAAAATCAAACTGTCCATCCCATTCTCCGGGACTACGTACTTGCCATTCCCAAGCTAGGGTGTTTGCAATGATGAGAGATTGATAGACTGCATTGGCACGATCTGATTCAAAATACGGAGTTGAGAATAGGATTTCATATAAAGAGCTATCACGCCAGTATTGAGATATTTTATGAACTTGAATTGGAACTTGCATAACTTCTTCTAAACTTTGTAAGGTTAACATTGCTCGTTCTCTTGATTTGGCAGCGACATAAACGGTCCACTGAATCTCGTATATCTCAGCCGGTTCCTGATACATTTTTTACCACTCCTGCTAATTGTTTATCTCATTTTAATAAATCTATTAAAAACAAGGATCGAGTATATTCACAAGAGACCTTGTTGTATTTTATATATGTAGAGCATGTTGCATAATTAGCCCAAAGCCAGAGGCGCGCCTATTGGAATGCAACAAACTATATGTAGTCAAAAAGTTACTTACCTAAATTTGTTTTACTCAGGTCATTTGCACCATTTTATCATATCAGATTGAAAGAGAAGAGTAATCTATTTTCTGTATTTTGATAGTTGCGTAAACTCTTGATTTTTATTAACTTTATACATATGATTAAGATTATTTCTCTTTATTGAAGGGAGGTTTAAAAGATCAGTAAAAATAAAAATACCAATTATATTCCACCCTCGTTTCGCCCTAATTCCCATACACGGTGGTTAAAAATATCGCTTATTCTCTATGGGATTGTTAGCATTTGTCTCATTGCTGCTTCTTTGCGTGAGATTGCTTATTTCTATAGTGGAGATTCGGCATTTTTAACACTCAGTGAACGGGTAGATGCGTATAGTTGGTATCATGCTTTGTATATACCAGCCGGAATTTTGTGGGTTATTACTACGATCTTTTTTGTTATGTGGATGTCTCGTTCTTATTCGAACACCATCGCAGTAAAGCAAAAGGAGACAAAGTATAGTCCAAGCAGAGTCATAGTAAGTCATTTTGTACCGATTCTTCAGTTTTTCACCCCATATATAGCAATGAAAGAAATGTATGCCATTCTGGTCAAACGCGAGCCAAAAAGCGATCACAAGTACCGTGCTCCTTTCCTTATCAAAAGCTGGTGGTTTTTTTGGTGGACTGCCATTTTCTTATGGATTGTAAGCGATAAGTTTGGAAAAGGACTAATTGTCTTTACACGTGGGGGATACATAAATAACGGTTGGTTGGATCTTATGGGTGATTTGTGTGATCTTGTGATGATTATTTTGACTTATCGGATCATCTCTAAGATTGGTGCTGAACAATCACAAGATCGTTCACCAGCTATGTCTAACGTAAATTTGGAGTCCCAACCTTCTACTCCAAATTCATCTCCAGAAGTGCCATATGTACCGTATCAACCTTATTCGCCTGAAACATCAACACCTGCTGTTACAAAAGAAACGTTTTCACAGCCAAATACATCAAGCCCGCCTCCGCCTCCACTAAATAATACACAACCACAACCTGCAAAACCTGCGGAGAAAAAAGATGATTTGGATGATACTTCTCGATTTACTTGGTAGGAGTAGGATATGAATGATATGCGAAACCACGTAAGCTGTTGCTTAGGTGGTTTTTATCTTGTCTACTAATATGGGAAGATAGAAAAAAGAAAGGAGACGAGTTTGTAATGATTCATTTTCAGATCGACCAAACCAAACATTTTCAAGTTCGTATTGCTGGTTTATTGATACATGATCATCACATCTTACTGCATCGTAACGTGAAAGAGTCATTCTGGGCATTACCAGGAGGAAGAGCGGAGTGGGGAGAAGCAACAGATCAAACCATTATTCGAGAGTGGGAAGAGGAGTTAGGGTGGAAAGTAAAGACAGGAAAGCTTCTGTGGGTCACGGAAAACTTTTTTCCGTATCGTAAGCGAGATTTTCATGAGATAAATTTTATTTACCAATGCTTTTTTGCGCCTGATTTTGAAGCCGCCAAAGTGTATAGAAAGGAACCTTTTGGTGGGAATCCAGGAGCAGAGCATTTGGAATTTCGATGGTTTTCCTTAGAAGAATTACATGATCTTACGATCTATCCCTCTTTTTTAAAAGAGCGACTTGTTCGTTTGCCTGTCGAAACCGAACATGAAGTAGTAGTAGAAGAAACGATAGAGTAAAAGAATAAAAGCACTCTTTATGTAAAAAATAACAGTGTTTTCAAAGGAGGAGAAGATGTGTTTAATAAAAAAAATGGAATTGGTCGCAATTGCCATCTTTTCTTTTCTGTGATTTCATGTAAAATAGAAAACGCTATCAATAACAAATGAAAACATTTTATTACATAAGGAGGTTTTCTCCATGTTCCAACGCATTTTTGGTGTGCTGCAACAAATCGGGCGTTCTCTTATGTTGCCTGTTGCTATTTTGCCAGCAGCTGGTCTTTTGCTCGGAATTGGAAACGCACTCAAAGGGAATTTTGAGTCCCTTGTTATTATGGAACAAGCAGGACAGATCATTTTTAGTAACTTGCCCCTCATTTTCGCTATTGGGGTAGCGATTGGGTTAGCTGGAGGGGAAGGAACAGCTGGTCTAGCGGCTGTTGTCGGATTTTTGATCCTGAATGTTACGTTGGGCCAAGTTGCCGAAATGAGAGGTCTAAAAACAGAAGAAGTTTTAGGGATTCCGACCATTTCAATGGGGGTCTTTGGTGGCATTATCATCGGGGTAATTGCGGCCCTCATCTACCGAAGGTTTCATAAAGTAGAATTACCTCAGTTTCTAGGTTTCTTTGCTGGAAAGCGTTTGGTACCGATTGTAACGGCAGTTACCGCTTTTATCTTAGGATTGATTTTCGCATTTGTTTGGCCTCCGATTCAAAGCGGAATTGATGCATTCTCTAATATCGTTACACAACAAAATACAGCACTATCTGCCTTTATCTTTGGTGTGATCGAACGTTCACTTATCCCGTTTGGTCTCCATCATATCTTCTACTCTCCATTCTGGTATGAATTTGGTACCTATGTGAACCAAGCTGGGGAGATCTTCAAAGGAGATCAGACTCGCTTCTTTGCTGGAGATCCAACTGCAGGGATCTTCTTGTCTGGTAAATTCCCATTCATGATGTTTGGTCTACCAGCCGCAGCACTTGCTATGTACCATGTTGCTCGCCCTGAGAAGAAAAAAGTGGTCGGTGGGATTATGCTTTCCGCAGCACTTACTTCTTTCTTGACTGGGATTACCGAGCCACTCGAGTTTACGTTCCTATTTGTAGCTCCAGTTCTATATGCAATACACTGTGTGTTCGCAGGATTGTCTTTTATGATCTTGGAGATGTTAGGGGTAAAAGCTGGTCTCACCTTCTCTGGTGGGGTAATTGACTATATTCTGTTCTACTCGCAAAATACTAAGCCTCTTTTAATTATCCCTGTAGGTCTTGTATTTGCAGTAATCTACTACTTTGGATTCCGATTCGCGATCACCAAGTTTAATCTCAAAACTCCTGGTCGTGAAGATGAAGAAGAAGGAGATCAGGCTGAACAAGTTCCTAGTGAATCTGGAGAACTAGCTACTCACATAGTAGAGGCATTTGGTGGTAAAGACAACTTGACTCATTTGGATGCGTGTATTACGCGTCTTCGAATTCAGGTAGCAGATCCGAAGCAAGTAGATAAAAAACGTCTAAAAGAATTGGGTGCATCAGGTGTTCTGGAAGTAGGGAAAAATTTCCAAGCGATTTTTGGACCGAAATCCGATGGTTTGAAAGACCAAATGAAAGCAGTTATTGCTGGTGAAAAGCCAAAGGCGATTAATTTGGAAAAAGCGGAGGAAAAAGCAACGCAATCAGCGTCATTGGCAGCAAAAAGCGATGAGATCGTAGCACCACTGACTGGGAAAATGCTACCTATTAGCGAAGTTCCAGATCCAGTTTTTGCACAAAAAATGATGGGGAATGGATTTGCGATTGAACCAACAGAAGGGGTTGTTGTCTCTCCAGTAGATGGAGAAATCGTCAACGCATTCCCGACTAAGCATGCAATTGGAATACGAACTGACTCTGGCATGGAGATTCTTGTTCATGTAGGGATCGATACTGTCAAACTAAAAGGAGAAGGTTTCGATATTAAGGTAAAAGAGGGAGATCAAGTGATGAAGGGTCAAGAGATGCTAGTCTTTGATCTTGAAACGATCCGTAGCCAAGCGGCTTCGATTATCACTCCAATCGTCTTCCCGAACCTTCCAGAAGGAACAGAAATCGTTATCAAGCAGGAGCAAGTACAAAAAGGTACAGCTCAGCCAATTGAAATCATGAAATAATAGCATTGAACAAAAAAGCTACTGATCAGATGATCAGTAGCTTTTTTAACTAGCAATTGGTGACCATTTTTTTGCATGGTATTTTACTAGGCGGAGCCACTCTTTGAGAGCAGGAGATTGCCAACGTTTTGGATGAATCACCATTTTAGTCATCACTTGGCATGATGCTTCTTCCCAAGGTAAAATGGCAAGTTTTCCTTCTTTCCAATCTCTTTCTACAGCGATATAGGGAAGATAAGCAATTCCCAAGCCAGCAGCGGTACAATTTTTAATTGCTTCAATACTATAAAACTCTAATCCGGTGCTCGAATGAACCCCATTTTTTCGTAAGTGCTGTTCCAATAAATTGCGATAGCTACAACCTGCTTCTGTCTGTAAGAAACTCTCGTTTTGTAAATCTTGTACCGTCACAATCTGTTTTTCTGCGAGTCGGTGATTGGTAGCTGCCACTAATACAATTTTTTCTTGTATCAATTCATCTACAATCAAGTTATCTTGATCATCATCCACTGCTCCTAGTAAAAACCCTACATCCAGCTCTCCTTTTTTGGCTTGTTCCTTGATCTCTCCACAAGACCCCGCTCGTAATACGATTTCAACTTGAGGGTAAAGCTGACGAAATTCTTGAATGATGGGAGGAAGCCGAAATGCGGCAAGTGACTCGGGAGAGCCAATCATCAGCGTGCCACTGGGTGTTTCTGGAAACGGAACTTGATACTTCGCTTCTTCGTGTAGCTGTAATAGTTTTTTAGCGTAGGGTAATAACCTTTCGCCTGCTTCGGACAGACGAAGTCGTTTTCCTGTTCGATGGAACAGTGGGGTATTTAGCTCGTCTTCTAGTGATTGAATCTGGGCTGTCACACTCGATTGTGCATAACCGAGATGTTCCGAAGCCTTGGTGATACTACCTAGTTCTACTATCGTTTGGAACGTGATCAGTTGGCGAATTTCCATCTGTTTTCCTCTCTTATCGTTTTAATCGATATTAATTAGCGTATCTATCTATTTTACTGATAAATATATTCTGTTGTACAGTGAATTCAAGAATTATTTCGGATGAAGAAGAGGGGAATTTAAGATATGAAAACGGGAGAGCTAACTAGAACGATTCGCTTACCACAAGTTGTCGCACTTTATATAGGAGCAGTAATGGGTTCGGGGATTTTATTAGTACCAGGACTTGCAGCACAGATGGCAGGGCCTGCTTCGTTAATTGCATGGGGTTTTATGTTGATCTTAGTTTTACCTATGGGACTCGTAATGGGAATGTTGGCTTCTAAGTACCCAAATGCAGGAGGCGTCTCGCATTTCGTCAAAAAGGCTTTTGGTGAAAGATGGGGAGTTTATATAGGATGGCTCTTTCTTATGTCAGTGGTCATTGGTGGACCGATTAATGCATTAGTAGGTGCAGACTATTTAGCTGCTGCGATGGGATTTGGGACAGGAATGAAGATGTTCTTGGCTACTTTTATGATCGCATTGGGGATTTTAGTCAATTATCGTGGATTTCAAGTAGGAGGAACTATTCAGCTATTTGTAATAGGAGCGATTATTCTTGTATTGCTGGCGACTATTTTTGGATCTGTTCCTAATATAGAAGCTACTAACTTTACTCCTTTTGTACCGCATGGATGGATGGCAGTTGGGCAAGCGATGACGATTCTTTTCTGGTGCTTTATTGGCTGGGAAGCAGTTTCTCACCTATCAGAAGAGTTTGTGAATCCAAAGAGAGATTCGATCTTGGGGGTGATCATCGCAGCAGGAATCGTCGGTTTGTTATATTTTTTCACTGCCTTTGCTACGGTGGGAACAGGAAATGTTGGATCGGGACGTGCTAGTGTCTCCTTGCTTTCGGTAATTCAACAGATTTTAGGACCAATTGGTGGATTATTTGCTGGGGTGGTTAGCTTCTTGATCTGTACCGCTACGGCAATTGCGTATCTTGGAGCGGCTTCTCGTCTAGCTTATGCTCTTGGCAGAGATGGCAACGCTCCGCGCTTTTTTTCTCGACTTTCACAACACCAAACTCCAGTTGGCGGACTCATATTCTTAGCATTTTGTTTTATTTTGGTGTTACTAACGATTGGGATGGAGTGGACTACACTTGAAAAGGCTATCCAATTGCCCAATGCTTCTTTCATTGTGATTTATCTCATTGGTTGTGCCGCTGGAGTTCGGTTGTTACGAGATAGTAAATGGGGGAAAGCAATGAGTTGGATTTCTCTAGTAGCTACTTTGGCAGTGGTTCCATTTATCGGCTGGTCTGTACTATATCCTTTGATAATTGCCGCTATGATGTTTCTTTTTACCAGAAAATATAAGCTTAAGCAAGGTCAAGAAACTAATATAGATCAGATGGTTTCTTAATAAAAGAGCTACTAAATATATTAAAACCTTGATAGATCTTGGTGTATCCTATGTAAGAAGTGGGAAACTAGTTTTTGTAACCTATTTATCTCTTACGTTGATATGACAAGGTAATGGAAATAATGATTACACCAAGGAGGAAGCTCTCATGTATGAAAAGTTGACCATATTGGCACCACTCTCTGGGAAAGTGTTAGATTTATCAGATGTACCAGATCCAGTATTTGCACAAAAGATGATGGGGAATGGCTTTGCTATTGAACCACGTGAAGGGGCGGTAGTAGCGCCATTTGATGCAGAAGTAGTCAATGCGTTTCCAACAAAACATGCAATTGGACTCCGAGCTAAAACAGGACTAGAAGTTTTGATCCATGTCGGGATGGACACGGTCAGTCTAAAAGGAGAAGGGTTCGATTTAAAAGTAAGTGAAGGCGATCAAGTAAAGGCGGGTGACCTTTTGCTTGAGTTTGATGTAGATGTGATTCGTTCCAAAGCGACATCGATCATTACTCCGATTGTATTTCCAAATGCATCCAATGTGCGGGTAGAGATTCAATTGGAGATCGTCGAAAAAGGAAAGCATGAGCCTATTGCGCTGATTCCAGAATAATAAAATTGTTAGGTGGATTAAGGTTTCGTAATTGAATGAATAAAACTACCAAGCCAGAGTATATACACTCTGGCTTGGTAGTTTTATAGCTTGTTGCATTAATCCAAGTTAAGCGTAGGCGCGCCGCCGGTTTTCCCACTTCTGATCTGCTCCGACTCCTTCCGTTCATAGTCGCATCACAAAAGGAGAAAACTGATCGCTAGAATCTATGCCAGAATTCGAAATCAATTTCCTAATCTATTTGGGGAAGTGGTGATTGGACCATTTCAAATTAATGATCGTCGAAAAGAAATTCAGTATCAAAACCAAATTATCAATTTGTCTCCAACTGAATATGAGCTTTTCCAACAACGGATGGAACTTGTATTCGAGACTACATCCATGTCTTGGATTTGGCACAAGCCCATATCTTGGCTCTTTATGCACTCTATGAAGAACATACTGCCCAACATGTATTTAATGTAGGAACCGGTCAAGGTCATTCTGTAAAAGATATCATTGATATATCGGAACAAATCACAGAACGCAAAATACCTAGAAAAATAGATCCACGAAGAGCGGGGGATCCAGCAGTTCTCGTAGCGGACAGTCAAAGACTTCAAGAGCAATTGGGATGGAAACCAAAGTTTAGTGACTTACAAACGATAATCCGAAGTGCCTGGGAATGGCATCAAGTTCATCCAAATGGTTTTGATAAAACAGATCATCCTAGCTTAACAATAAAAAGATACAAAGCAATAGTAGGGGAAGATTATATAAAGTAGTAGAAATATTCTAAGTTAGGAGGGTTCATATGGATTATATAAATGAATACGAACGTTGGCTTCAATATGATCAGTTAGATACCGAGCTTAAGTTGCAACTGGAACAAATAGAGGGTCAGGATCAAGAGATAGAAGACCGTTTTTATAAGTCTCTTGAATTTGGTACTGCGGGTTTACGTGGACTGATTGGAGCAGGAATCAATCGGATAAATCAATATACAGTACGAAAAGCTGTTCAGGGGTTGTCACAATATATAACCATGCAAGGAGAGGAGACCAAACAAAAAGGAGTTGTCATTGCTTATGATTGTCGGCATAAGTCTGCGGATTTTGCTCGAGAGGCTGGGCTTGTTTTGGCGCAAAATGGGATTAAAGCTTATGTATTTGAGGGGATTCGTCCGACTCCCGAATTGTCCTTTGCTGTACGTTACCTTAAAGCAACTGCTGGTATTGTGATCACAGCGAGTCATAATCCTTCCGAATATAATGGCCTTAAAGTATATGGGTCGGATGGGGCGCAAATTGCCACGGAAATAGCTGATAAAATCACAAAGGAATTCGAACGTGTTCCAGATGAATTGGAAGTGGAAGTGGCCAATCTAAGTCAGGCACAGGAGAATGGTTTGTTTGAGTGGATTGGAGAGCAAGTGGATGAAGCTTACCAAGCTCAATTGCGAACGTTTGCTTGGCAGCCGAAGGAGAACAATAAGGATTACAAAGTGGTTTACACTCCCCTTCATGGAACTGGAAATCAACCAGTGCGACGGGTGCTTGCCAATCTCGGTTTTCAACACCTCTATGTCGTACCAAAACAAGAACATCCTGATCCCAATTTTTCTACTGTCCAATCTCCAAATCCTGAAGTACCCGAAGTATTTTATCTAGCAATGAAAGAGGCGGAAAAAAGGGAGGCAGATATCATTATGGGAACCGATCCAGATGCTGATCGGGTCGGCGTTATGGTTCGCAATGAAGAAGGGATATATATGCATCTAACGGGTAATCAATTGGGAGCACTTTTACTGGATTATGTCTTGTCACAACGAGCACAAAGAGATGACTTACCATCCAATGGAACAGTTATGAAGACAATCGTGACTTCGGAGATGGGGGAGGCTGTTGCTGCTCAATACGGAGTGGAAACGATGAACACTCTCACCGGTTTTAAATATATCAGTGAAAAGATAAAGTCATTTGAAGAAACGAAGGAGAAAGCCTTTCTATTTGGATATGAAGAGAGTTATGGCTATTTAATTGGGGATTTTTGTCGGGATAAAGATGCAGTACAAGCATGTATGATGGTTGCGGAAATGGGAGCTTACTACAAGAAGAAAGGGTTAACCTTGTATCAAGTGTTACTTCGTTTGTTTGAGAAAGTAGGTTATTTCAAAGAGGAGCTTGTTTGTATTACGCTAAAAGGCAAAGAAGGAGTACTGAAAATTCAACACATAATGGAGCAGCTTCGAGAAAAATCTTTAGAGGAACTTAGAGACATGTCCGTTATTCATAAGAAAGACTATATGCATGGTATAGATGGCTTACCAAAATCGAATGTATTGAAATTTATTTTAGAGGATGGTTCTTGGTTTGCTGCTCGTCCATCAGGGACAGAACCAAAGATTAAATTTTATTTTGGAGTCAAAGGACTCAGTTTACGAGATTCGCAAATAAAGCTAGAAAACGTAAAGAACAACACGCTAGCATCTATTTCGGCGAGTTGGTGGTCATAAGCGAAATATAGTAACCAATACACACAACTTAGTTTTATCCAGAAGTGGTCAAACTCCAAAGTAGATCGTGCAAAAAGGCAATGGTTCTCATATCGATCAAGAGAACCATTGCCTTTGTGATAAGTCTCCTAATTCGATACTAGAGCCAAACGTGCAATTTCTTCTATATATGCGGCTTGGAGTTGGCGTGTTAGTGAACCTGGAGTACCGTCTCCAATTGGTTTTTCATCTATCTGAATAATAGGACAGACTTCCATCGTCGTACTGGTCATAAAACATTCGTCTACGTGTCCGATTTCGGAGTGAGATAAGGCCTCGAAGACAATAGGAAGTTGGAGTTTTTTTGCTTGCTCCAAGACGATTTCCCGGGTAATACCATGTAATATGAGCTGATTGGCAGGATGAGTGATCAGTTTTCCTTCTTTTACAAAGAAGATATTGGTGGAACTTCCTTCTGTAACTACTTGATCACGAATTAGAATCGCTTCCGAACATCCAGCATCGACTGCCTCTTGTTTGGCTAAGACAGCCCCGAGTAGATTGAGACTTTTAATATCGCATCGTAACCAACGAATATCCTGAGTAGTAATTGCTTTTACTCCTTGTTCTAGGGTATCAATTGGACGATCGGAAGGGATTGTATAAGCGATAAAAACGGGTTTCGCTTCTTTTGGAAAGGCATGATTTCGAGGGGCGATTCCACGACTGACTTGTAAATAGAGATTACCATGAATGAGATTGTTTTTATTGATCAGTGTATGTAATCGTTTTGTTAACTCCTCTATAGAGAAGGAAAGGTTTATACGAATTTCCGATGCACTTCGAAAAAGGCGTGTTAGATGTTCAGCCAGATAAAACGGTTTCTGGTCATATACGCGAATTACTTCATATACACCATCTCCAAATTGGTATCCTCGATCTTCTAGGTCTACATGAACCTGATGGCGTTCTACAAATTCATTGTTTTGTAGGTAATACAAATTGATCATCTCCTCTGACTTTTCTATCTAACGAGAGCGCTTTCACACATTTTAACACGGATACTTGCAAAAGAAACTTCTAATTTTCTGAAGCTAGACTCCGAATCTATATCAATATATAGTAGTTATATGGATAGTTTAAGCACTACATATTGTGTCTGAATTTGGAGAGGTGTAAATATAATTTGAAAATTCAACGTTATTTCACGAAAAAAGGGCAGAGTCCCTTCGATATGATTTCGTATACAAAGCGCAATACCCGTATTACCAACCCGGATGGTTCCCTTGTCTTGGAGATGAAAGATGCGGAAGTCCCTTCTAGTTGGTCGCAAGTAGCTACGGATATCTTGGTCTCGAAGTATTTTCGGAAAGCTGGCGTCCCACAACAGGATAAAAATGGAGAGCTTATTCGAGATGAAAAGGGAGAAGTAGTGACTGGATCCGAAACGAGTGTAAAGCAAGTAGTTCATCGTCTAGCCGGTTGCTGGCGTCTATGGGGAGAGCAGAATGGTTATTTTGACAGTAATGAAGATGCACAAGCTTTTTATGATGAGTTAGTATATATGCTACTTCATCAGATGGCGGCACCTAACTCTCCACAGTGGTTTAACACTGGACTCAACTTTGCCTATGGAATCACAGGAAAAGCACAAGGTCATTATTATGTAGATCCTAAGACGGAAGAAGTAAAAAAAGGCGAAAACGCCTATGGTCGTCCTCAGCCACATGCCTGCTTTATCCAATCAGTAGAAGATGATCTCGTGGGTGAGGGGGGCATCATGGACCTCTGGGTTCGAGAAGCACGTCTTTTTAAATATGGTAGTGGAACGGGAACCAATTTCTCCAATATCCGAGGTAAAGGAGAACCTCTGTCTGGTGGTGGGACATCATCTGGTTTGCTTTCGTTCTTGCGAATTGGTGATCGTGCAGCGGGTGCGATCAAATCGGGTGGAACAACACGACGTGCTGCCAAGATGGTTACGCTGGATCTGGATCATCCGGATATTGAAGAGTTTATCGCTTGGAAGTCACAAGAAGAAAAGAAAGTACGTGCTTTGATTGCTGCGGGTTATGATCCATCCTTTAATGGGGAAGCTTATGACACCGTTTCTGGACAAAACTCGAATAACTCAGTACGAATCCCTCATGAATTTTTCGATCGCTTGGAAAAAGGATCGGATTGGGAATTGAAATGGCGTACAGATGGGCGCGTGAGTAAGACTTTGCCTTCAAAACAGTTATGGCGTCAAATTTCAGAGGCTGCTTGGGAGTGTGCCGACCCAGGTGTTCAGTATGATGGGACGATCAATGATTGGCATACAAGCCCAGCAGGAATGGACGGAAAACTAGGGGCTCGCCATAATCGGATTAACGGTTCCAACCCCTGTTCTGAGTATATGTTCCTAGATAATACGGCATGTAACTTAGCATCACTTAACTTAATGAAATTTCTAGACCCTAAGACGAATCAGTTCCAGATCGAAGCATTTGAACATGCTGCTCGTTTGTGGACTATTGTTTTGGAAATCTCGGTTCTGATGGCACAGTATCCATCTGAAGAAATTGCCAAACTATCCTATGAATATCGTACACTAGGCCTTGGTTATGCCAACATTGGTACCTTGTTAATGGTGTTAGGTGTACCTTATGACTCACCAAAAGCACTTGCGATAACTGGTACGATCACTGCCCTGATGACAGGTGTCTCCTATGCTACTTCTGCGGAAATGGCCAAAGAATTAGGCGCCTTTAAAGGATATCAAACCAACCGTGAGCATATGTTACGTGTGATTCGTAATCATCGTCGTGCTGCATATTCTGCACCAATGAATGCATATGAAAATTTGACCATTGCACCAATGGGAATCAATGCCGATCTAGCTCCAAATAATCTACTTACCGCAGCACAAAAAGCATGGGATCGAGCACTGGAGTTTGGAGAAAAACATGGTTACCGCAATGCCCAAACAACTTTATTAGCACCAACAGGTACTATTGGTCTAGTGATGGATTGTGATACGACGGGGATCGAACCAGATTTTGCTTTAGTCAAATTTAAAAAGCTCGCTGGTGGTGGTTACTTTAAAATTGCGAATCAGTCTATTCGTCCTGCTCTTAAGACACTTGGCTATCCAGAACACCAAATCAAGGACATATTGGAATATGTAACCGGAACGCTCTCTTTTAACAATCATTCTGCGATTAATCGAACCACCCTACGTGCAAAAGGATTGACAGAGGAAGAGATCACACAAATTGAAAAAACACTCCCAACTGTCTTCGAACTTCCATTTGCATTTAATCGGTTTACCGTAGGAGAAGCTGCACTAGAGCGTTTAGGGTTTACCAAGGAACAATATGAAGATCCTAGCTTCCAGCTCCTAAAAGAACTAGGCTTTACATCTCGTGAAATCGAGGAAGCCAACGACATGATCTGTGGACAGATGACAACCGAAGGGGCTCCGTATCTATTAGAAGAGCATTATCCTGTCTTTGATACTGCGAATCCATGTGGTAAACGAGGAACTCGTTTTATTCATTACATGGGTCATCTGCGGATGATGGCAGCAGCTCAGCCATTCTTGAGTGGTGCAATCTCGAAGACGATCAATATGCCAAATGAAGCAACCGTAGAAGATATTGAAGAAGCTTATGAACAAGGATGGAAATTGGGGCTAAAAGCAGTAGCTTTATATCGTGATGGCTCCAAAAGTTCTCAACCACTCAACTCCCGTGGGGATGATGAGGACGACGAAGAAGAGAACAAAGAGACAGTAGAGACAACAGAGCAAGTTGAAATACAAGAATTGATTTCTGATCATCCTATTTCCAGTGTTCGGCGACGACTCCCGCAAAAACGCGATGGCTTTACCCAAGAAGCTCGCATCGCTGGTCAAAAAATCTTTGTTCGTACAGGAGAGTATGAGGATGGCTCATTGGGAGAAATTTTTCTCGATATGCATAAAGCTGGTAGCACGATGCGTGGCATGTTAGATGCCTTCGCAGTAGCGATCTCCCTAGGACTTCAACACGGAGTACCACTACAAAAATATGTAGACTCACTCACCTTTACTCGCTTTGAACCATCGGGTGTTGTGCAACATCCAAATATTAAAATGGCTACCTCGGTTATCGACTATATCTTCCGGTTGCTGGGGATGGAATATCTAGAGAAGACTGATTTTGTCCAAGTACCACCAGATAAAAAAGAGCTACGTTCTCATGTCCTCCGCCAACGTGCACAAGGAACAGCGGTGCATACAGAGGAAGTGAATGTAGTAGAAAACAAAGAAACGACACAAGAGACAACAAGCAATACAGAAGGAAATTTGGATGCGATCCGTGCTAGTAGTGGAGCACCACTCTGCATTGAATGTGGTGGGATGACCAAACGCAATGGTTCCTGCTATGTATGTTTAGATTGTGGCTCAACCACTGGATGCTCTTGATTTATTTTAAAATAGCGATTGGACGCTCTTTTTCTGGGGGCGTTCCGTCGCCTTTTTTATGAATTCGTGTTGCAGTATTTCAAGTTAAAAGTTCTGTAGGCTCCTTTTTTTAAAAGATTTTACTGTATCTTATTTGTTGTATTTTTATGATGGTTTTGTTGCCATGTGATTCCATACTTGTCTTCTAAAACGGCATATTTAGAATCCCAAAAAGTATCTTGTAATGGCATCATGATCTTTCCGTTTTCAGACAAGTTGTTGTAAATTCGTTCGATCTCTTCATTTGTGTCGCAATTTAATGTTAAAGAGATGGTACTTCCTGCTGGGAAATCCTGATAATCTCCTACTTTATCCGAAACAAATAACGTTTGACCAAAAATGATAAACGAAGCATGTATGATTTTGTTCTGATCTAATTCAGTCATAGACATTTTGACATCATCTAATGTATCTCCATACCTTTGTACAAACGAAATTTCCCCATTTTGAAATAACGAAATGTAGTAATTCATCGCTTCTTCTGCTTGTCCATCAAACATCAAGTAAGGAATAATTTTCTGGTCTGGCATGAAATGAGCCTCCTGAGTTTTGGTATAGTCCCAAGACCATTATTGCCATTTGAGTAACCTCTAAACGGATGATATGGGTTTGCTAACTAGCCAAAAAAGACTATCATAGAGATAACGAGACTATGTTCGGAAGAAGGCGAGAATTATATCTATTTATGCGATAGGGGATCTCCATTTATCCTTTACGAAACGGGTGGATCCAGATCATATCAATCCTGAGACAGATATACATAAACCGATGGATATATTTGGATGGGACGAGCACTATTATCTTATTCGACGGAACTGGATAGAAATGGTGAAAGAAGAAGATACGGTACTATTGCCTGGAGATATCAGCTGGGCGATGCGACTAGACCAAGCCAAAAATGACTTTGCTTGGATTGCAGAGTTACCAGGACGCAAGATTCTCTCACCGGGTAATCATGAGTACTATGCCGGAAGTAAGAAAAAAGTGAGGGAAGCCCTCCCAGAACGAATGGAGTGGCTAGATGCCGATTATACGGTAGTAGAGGATTATGTGATTGCTGCGACCCGTGGCTGGACGTTACCAGGCGAACGTGGCTTTACAGAAGAAGAGGATCGAAAAGTATATGAGCGCCAAGCAGGTCGGCTTCAGATCGCACTAGAAGGAGCTACTAAAGAACATCCTGATAAAAAACTCATCGTAATGTTACATTTTCCTCCTATCTCAAAATACGCTACTGAATCCAAATTTCTCGATTTACTAGAAGCGTTTCAGGTTTCTCATTGTGTCTATGGGCATCTTCACGGAAAAGAAGCTCATCAGGAGGCGATGGAAGGGATCATAAAGGGCGTAGATTGTCACCTAGTAGCCTGTGATGCGATTGAATTTTCGCCAAAATGTATCGTGAAATAATCACTATGTTAAGAAAAAGTTAACAAAATCTTAAATAGTTTTCCTCCCTTTTCTCTGATAGCGGTTAAGATAGAGAAGCAGCCATATGGTTGTATTTTTTCATTAGGATCGAAGAAGCTTTTTTAACTTAACTGAAGGATGATGAAAAGGTGAATGTTTTAGTTATTCTTGCACATCCAAATCTGGAAAGTTTTAACCATGCCATTGTAAAAACGTTAGAAGCGAACCTAGTAGCACGAGGTCATGAAGTTATCATTCGTGACTTGTATCAAATGAATTTTCAACCAGTTTTAGAGAAAAGAGATTTTGATTGTCTACATGAAAACACAATCCCATCTGAAATTCAGCATGAACATGAGTTACTAGAAGGTGCGGATCTTGTTTTCTTTGTACATCCTACTTGGTGGATGGGTATGCCTGCTATATTAAAAGGGTATATCGATCGAGTTATGTTCTATATGTTTTCTAGAAAAGATCCACTCTATCAAGGTGGACACTTAAAAGGGAAATATGCTTACGTCATTCAGACTACTGGGGCAAAAGAGGAAACGCTTCAATCTGCCCGTCTAGTTGATAGCATGCAATTTATTCAAGATGTAGGAATCCTGGAGTTTATTGGTTTTAAAGTATTGGATCATAAATTCTTTTTTGACCCTTCTACTGCATCGGAAGGGACGAGAGAGAGCATGTTGCTAGAAGTAAAAGAAGCTTGCCATCAAATAGCGGATGCTTTGGTTGGAATACCTAGTTAATGTAGATTAGAAAGTATATATAATTAAAAACAGCCACCCTTCTTATTATGAAAGGTGGCTGTTTGTTCTTTATTACATGTATAAAACTATTTTTCCCGCTAGTTTTTGAACATAGCGAGCGATACTTTTGGATGAAAAAGATGAGATGGTTCGCCAAGCAATTCATTACATGAACCAATCTCAGGTAAATTTCCGTATGGGTAGCCGAAAGTCGATATACTCTTTTGGTGGTTATTTTACTTGTTTCGAAGAAAAATCATAATCGAAAAAATAGCTTACCTATAGTTTTCTATATAGGTAAGCTTTACATATCATCAGATGCCATCTAATTCTTGTAATTTTTGTTTTAGTCGCACGTTTTCTTTTCGTAATTTCTCGAATTCGGCTTCTACGTTCTCTACTTTCATTGGATCTTCCAATTCCGCGTCATATTGGTTAGTTTGCTTCGATTGGAAATTGCGGAAAGAACGTGAAACATCGCGCGAGCGAATTCTATGGGGATTATATCTACGCAAAAATTTCACTCCTTTCTTACCGTTATTATAAACAGATTTCGATCTCTTTGCCTACTTTTTCGACCAATTTCTTGGACGCCAGGATCTCTGTCGCTTTCTGGATATCTTCTGAGCCAATTCTATCTCCTGAAAGCTCTGGAATGTATGCTCTGAGCAAGTCATATGCGACTTGTGTGCCTTTGCCTAATCGTTTTGAACCAAACTCAATCGCTTGTGCGGCACATATATATTCTATCGCTAAAACTTTCCTTACATTTTGTAAAATTTGATGACATTTTTTTGTACCATATGCTCCCATACTAACATGATCTTCTTGATTTGCTGAAGAAGGGATCGAATCCACAGAAGAGGGATGGGCAAGTACTTTATTTTCTGAGACGAGTGAAGCAGCCACATACTGATAGATCATATAGCCAGAGTGTAATCCCCCTTTGGTCGTTAAAAAGGCGGGTAACCCACTTAATTGCGGATTCACAAGACGTTCTGTTCGTCGTTCCGAAATATTGGCGATCTCTGCCATTGCAATACTAAGAAAGTCTGCGGCTAGAGCTAGTGGTTGACCATGGAAGTTTCCTCCTGAGAGAACTTTTTCTTCTGATGGAAAGATCAAAGGGTTATCAGTGACCGCATTTAACTCCCGCTCCATGATAGATGCTACATAGTGAAAAGCATCTTTGGAGGCACCATGGACTTGAGGGATACAGCGTAAGGTATAGGCGTCTTGGACTCGGAGTTCTCCAGCCTTTGAGACTTCCCTACTATTTTGAAGCAATCGAAGGAGATTAGCTGCTGTCTGAATCTGCCCATTTTGCCCACGAACTCGATGAAGGAGTGGATCCATTGCATCGGGGATTCCATGTAAGGCCTCCATAGTGAGCGCACCAATAATGTCCGCTGCTAGGAGTAGATTATGAGCCTCTAAAATTACATTGGTGAGGTAACTTCCCATAAATTGGGTACCATTTATCAGTGCGAGTCCTTCTTTTGCTTTTAAGGTGAGTGGTTCCCATCCAAGCTGTTGATAAGCTTCCATTGTAGGTATTTGCTTGCCGTTAAAATGAACTTCTCCTAAACCGATAATGGGAAGAGCCATATGTGACAGAGGGGCTAGATCTCCTGAAGCACCCAGTGACCCTTGTGAAGGGACTACAGGATATAATCCTTCATTTAAAAATTGAACAAGTCTTTCCACGACGATCGGACGAACACCAGAATATCCTTGGATTAATGCTTGAATACGCAATAGTAGCATGCCTCTCACTATTTCAATGGGGATAGGCTCTCCTACTCCACAAGCATGGCTCATCAAAAGGTTGGCTTGTAGAAGGGACGCATCTTCTACTGGAATCACCTGATCACTAAATTTGCCAAAACCGGTGGTGATTCCATATACAACACGGCCTTCACGAAGACATTCTTCTACATATTGTCGGGATGCATTCATACGAACATAGACCTCAGGCGCTAATCGGATCGGGAGACGGTAGTTCACTATTTGCTCATAATCAAAAAAGGTAAGTTTCTGTCCATCTAGAATTATTTCTCGCATTTTTACCGTATCCTTTCCTATGTTATTTGGATAAAGAGACAAAGAAAAAGGAAGATCAGCATGTTTAACTGATCTTCCTTTTTCGGTTGAAATCATATTTCCATGTTCGTCCACGCCAAACACTCCTCTCATACATAAGATAGAAAAGAAGTTTTTAATAGAAAGGGGAAATGCTTGTGGCAGCTAGTAAAAACCTGGTGAAAAATAGTGATTTTCGGCAAGGTTTGGCACCTTGGAAAGGCTCCCAAATTCGAGTAGTCTCGAATCCTCTTATTAAAGGGGACTCAGCGCTTTTAATGAAAGCCTTATCGGGAGATGCGATTGTATCTCAACGACAACCATTTCTACCGCAGACGAACATGGCATACTATCTCTATTTTCGAGTGTTCAATGCGACTCCTCGTCAAGGGGATGCATCGCTACAAGCAGTAGTAGCTTATCAAGATGCCAACGGGAACAATCTACGGATTACTCCATTATTATTAGAAATCCCATCCACTAATACACCCAAATATCTGAATTATTATACCATTGTCCCACCTCCACCGAAAACTACCAGAAAGATATTAGTCGTATTTGTTTTGAAAAGTGGACTAATTTTATTGGACACTATTCGTCTTCTTGCTAGACCTGTAGGGAGTTGATCGATCAAAGCTGAAAGTAGATAAGTTTTGTTCTGTAAAATAGATCAAAAATTTTTTCAACATATAAGAAGGCAAGCGAACCCCTTGATCATCGGTCAATTAAGGAATGGTCGTCTAATTAGACGATTCTCAAAACAATTAATGATGAAGTAAGTTCGTTTGTCTTCCAAACTTTCACTATGATAAAATGAAGTCTATGAAAAGTTTTATGTTAGGGGGAACTGTTCATGCCAGCGCCGACGTCCAGCATGGAAGACTACTTAGAAAATATTTATAAATTAATAGAGACCAAAGGTTATGCGAGAGTCTCTGATATTGCGGAAGCGTTGGAAGTACATCCCTCGTCCGTGACCAAAATGGTGCAGAAATTAGATCAGAGTAGTTATTTGATTTATGAGAAATATCGCGGTTTGATGCTTACTCCTAAAGGGAAAAAGATAGGAAAGCGTCTTGTAGATCGTCATCATTTATTGGAGCAGTTCTTACGATTAATTGGTGTCCAGGAAGAGAACATTTATACGGATGTGGAAGGTATTGAGCATCATCTCAGTTGGGACTCCATCACATGTATAGAAAGCTTAGTCCAATTTCTTGAGAACAATCCAAAAATTGTAGAAGGTCTTCAAGAAGCTGAAGCAAAGGAAGCAAAGATTATCGAAGATATGTAATACTGTTAACCCTGGGATTTTCCTTGGGTTTTTTCATAGGATTAAATTTAGGAAAATAAAGTCATATATGAGGGGAGCAAAATGAGTTTATTAAACGCCTTAACGAGCAAAAAGCCAAAAATTGTACAGGGATTCAGTTTTATCAGAATTAACAGAATAAACAGTAATAATGAAATAGTAAAATTATTATCCACTAGTAAAAATCATAAATACCAATCATTACCGAAAAATATCACACGGATCTCCGTGTCCTATCATGCTTATAAGAGGTGGAACACAAGAGTTGGACCTCCTATTGAATATCGGTTGCTTAGTATCTTACTAAATCAACTATTACTAATTCCTGGTCGAATAAAATTAATTTCACCAACAAGGGGTATTATTGATTCAGATATAGTATTTATTTGCTCAGTAAAATCAAAAACTCTTTTAATCAAGACGTTCTATGGAAGAAGATCTTTGCAGCCTGCCATTTTAAATATAAAAGAATATCGATATACGAATCATGATACCTTAGCACTAGATGCCCCTCCTCATATAATAAAATCGCAGAAGTTGCCTATTTTACCTTCCCAATTTATCACTTTTAGGGGGAACATCACATTTTATGAGTTACAAAAATTTGATGTACACCATCATGATGATCAAGAAAAACGAACTTCTAATACATTATTCACTCTTAAAAAGACTGGAAAAATAAAGTCCAAATCAAAATCTACACTCATTGACCCAAGTGATTATAGGCAACCGCTATTAAACAATAATGTTCTTTTTATTCTAAGATTGTTAGGATACAAGGAATTTATTCTCAACCATTTAAAACATCATAAGCCGGAAAAAGTAGAGAGAGCAAAAAATCATGCAAAGAAAAAGAAAAGTTGAGTGAAGATTACTTCGGTAAATTCCCCTACAAACAGTCTTGTGGAATCCAAACAATATTTGTTTTTGGTGACATACGATAAGTTATGGAGCCTAATAAAAAAGGAGGAAACGAGATGTGGGCTGATGCGGTTTTTGAAGGTGGAGGGGTGAAAGGAATTGGATTGGTTGGCGCATTGTGTGTAGCGGAGAAAAAGGGCTATCAGTGGAAGAGAATCGCTGGAACCTCAGCTGGATCGATCATTGCTTCGCTGCTCGCTGCCGGGTATACAGGTGAAGAGCTTTATCAATTAATGTTGGAAAAAAGCTTTTCGGATTTCTTGCATGGGTCTTGGTATGATTTTATCCCATTTGTGGGACCTAGCCTCCGTATCTTGACTAGAAAAGGAATGTACCGCTCTGATCGAATAGAATCGTGGCTTAGCGATCTGCTTGCAGCAAAGGGAATACGGACGTTTGCAGACTTAAAAGAAAAAGAGCTACATATCGTAGTAAGCGATATTAGCAATGAGAGTCTACTTGTATTCCCGAAAGATTTGGATTCACTAGGATACGATCCTGGGGAATTCTCTATTGCCAAAGCTGTTCGAATTAGTTGTAATATTCCGTTTTTCTTTGAACCATTTCCTCTCTACAATCGGAAAAATGGCACCTATAATTATTTAGTAGATGGTGGATTACTAAGTAATTTCCCCATTTGGTTATTCGATGAAGAGCAACCACGTTGGCCTACTTTTGGTTTTCGCTTAATGGGGGAAAATACGGGGAAAGCACATCAAATACATGGTCCTATCAGTTTATTCAAGGCGATTTTTGAGACGATGATGGATGCTCATGATAACCGGCTGATCGCTAAAAAGGATGAGGCTCGAACGATCTTTGTACCTACTTTAGATGTGAAATTGACCGATTTTGATATTGATAAAGAACGCAGAGATGCCCTGTTTAAATCAGGTGTTCAAGCAGCCGAACTCTTTTTCAATCATTGGACCTTCGATTCTTATCTCGTAGCTAGAGGAAAGAAAAAAGGGGTGAATATTCAGATTGGTAATGAGAACAAGGAGGTGAGGTAGTGGAAAAGCGATTTCAATTTCTTTCTCATATAGAGCAGTTAGAACTACCCGAAGAAGTGAATGATTGGCTTCATTCAGAACGGAAAAAAAAGGGAGTTCATGAGTTTCAACATCAAGATCAAAATTATCTACTCATCTCATTGGGGATGCGACCTAATCCCGGGTTTCAAGCGGAGGTAGTGGAAGTAATAGAAAACCAAGAAGAGATCCAAATTAAAGTAGAGGAGAAAAAACCAGATCCGAATCGTATCTATCCTCAAATGGTAGTATATCCTTATGTTTTAGGAGCGAGTAGCGGGAAAGTCCAGATAAAGGTGAAAGACTGACTTTGAAACTATACACGTTTAAAAGTGTGGGAAATGACAATGCCTGTAACCAAAAAAGCCGCTTCTCTTCAACAGAGAGCGGCCTTTTTGGTTATTTATTCCCATCAATTACACGGAACTTACGATTCTTTTTGGCAGATACTTTCTTAACAGGCTGTTGTCGATAAACGACGGGGCCGACACTTACCAAGCGCTGTAGCCAAGTAGGTGGACGGTTGCTCCAATAGATGATCAATCCTAGAAATCCTAGTTGAATCATTGTACTCGTAGGGGAACCGATCAGATTCATGATGGCTCCTAAAGCTGCGAGAAGGAATAGGCTAATCTGAAAGGCTTTTTGGTTTCGAGAGAGGATGACTCTCATAAGATAGTTCCCTCCTCTTAAAGAATAGATAAACGCTTAAGAGACAAAAGCTGTTTGGTCCTTTTCTTGTTCGATATATGCCGCATCAAGTTCTCTCATACGGTCAAAAGCTGCAATGGCAACTTCTACCTGATCATCTTTTGGCTCACGAGTGGTCAGCTTTTGGAGCCAGAGACCAGGGTAACCTAAGTAACGCAAGATGGGGATATCTCGTACTTGATTAGTGATCCGCAAAACTTCATATGAGATACCTATTACTACTGGAAGCAAAATTAACCGAGTCCAAATACGATCCCATACATTATCGTATTGAAAAAAGGAATAGAGAACGACTCCAACGAGAACGGTAAAGATAATAAAGCTACTACCACAACGATAGTGTAGTGTAGATTGCTTTTGTACGTTCTCTACTGTCAATGTTTCCCCACTCTCGTAGGTGCTAATCACTTTGTGTTCTGCACCATGATATTGAAAAACCCTTTTTATCATAGGAGTTTGTGAGATTCCCCAAAGGTAGAGAAGGAGTAAGAGGATCTTGATCGCACCCTCTATCAAGTTTTGTAAAATGAGATTCTCCACATAGCGATCAAATAAAACACTAGCCAACCATGCTGGTAATGCAGTAAAGAGTACCTTCCCAAATACAAGAGAGAGAATCCCGACTACAGCAACACTAAGCCACATGAACCAATTAGAGCTGTTTGAATCTATTTCGCTTTGTGGTTCGTCATCGCCTTCATCTAGTTCGTATTTTTCGGATGCATATTGCATGTGTTTGGCACCTAGTGCACTTGATTCAATCAATGCAACTAATCCTCGTAAAATAGGAACTTTTTTAAGCGCTTGGACTAATCCATATGATTTTTTTTCCATTTCAAAAGTTTCGATGGAGCCATCTTTTCGACGAATTGCTGTTACTTGAGTATGTTGACCTCCGAACATGACTCCTTCGATGACGGCTTGCCCACCATAGGGAATGATTTTATTAGACAATTGAGTCACCATCCGTTTTATATAAAAGTTAGAACTTTATTTACTCTACCATAGTAGATGGAGTATGTTGTGCCTTATTGTGGTATTTCGACCGCTCAATGGTTTATCTGAATGGCTCATACTACAAACTTAACCCCTGGGACTCTTTTCTTTATTTATTTCTATTAAACTGCTCTCATTTAGTACACTTATTTTTAAAAAAAAGGACTAGCTAATTCTTTTCATTGTAACATAGTTGTACAATGGCGAGAGGGCAGAAAGTTGGATAGATTGTGTTACAATAATGTCAGGCTGCCGGAGGTGAATTGCTTGATTAGAGTGCTTGTGATCCATGGCCCCAACCTGAATTTGCTTGGACAGCGAGAGCCAGATATTTATGGTCATGAAACGCTTAACGAGATCAATGAGCGCTTGATGCAAATAGGTTCTATGCGAGATTGTGAAGTACATACCTTCCAAACCAATTCAGAAGGGGATCTGGTGAGTGCGATACAAGATGGTGGGCAGCATTTTCAATGTATTGTGTTAAATGCAGGAGCATATACCCATTATAGCTATGCTATACGGGATGCAATCTCAGCAATAACAGTTCCAGTAATAGAAGTACATATGTCTAATACCGCTGCACGAGAAGAGTTTCGCCATCAGTCTGTCATTGCACCAGTTTGCGAGGGTCAAATCCAAGGATTTGGTTCTCTTAGTTATGATTTAGCTCTAGAGGCGGCAATTGTGTTAAGCTCAGAACGTAACCAGCAAATGAAGAGGTGAAGGCAATGGGATACCGGCTGCAATTAGTACAACAAAAAATCCAAGAGACTCAAACCGAAGCATTATTGATCCACAGTGCGACGAATCGCCGTTATGTTAGTGGTTTTACTGGTTCAAGTGGGGTAGTAGTGGTTCTGCCTCAAAAGGCTTATTTCATTACAGATTTTCGTTATTTGGAACAAGCTAAAGAACAGGCTCCCAGTTTTGAATTAGTAGATGGTAGCAGTGGATTATGGCAAGCGGTTGCTCAGATTTGCCAAGAGAATCGCTTGAACTCGCTGAACTTTGAAGCAGATTTTCTCACTTTTTCCCAGCATGCAGCCCTCCAAAAGGCAATTGGAAATGTAACGTTAGATCCTATTTCTGGTTGGATCGAGAAATTACGCTATATTAAAGATGCCAATGAGCTTGCCTTAATTCGCCAAGCAGCATCCATTGCAGATCAGGCTTTTGAAGGGATTTTGCAAGTAATGCGCCCTGGACTTTCAGAGCGGGAGATCTCGCTACGTCTGGAGATGATGATGCGCGAGATGGGGGCAACAAGTTCTTCGTTTGATATGATTGTAGCTTCTGGTGTTCGTTCTGCATTACCGCATGGAGTAGCTAGTGAAAAGATTTTGGAAAAAGGCGATTTGGTTACACTAGACTTTGGAGCCCTTTATGAAGGATACTGTTCCGACATCACACGTACTGTGGTATTAGGTGAGCCTAATTCGCAACAAAAAGAGATTTATGATATTGTATTAGAGGCGGGAAAGCGCACGATCTCTGCACTTAGAGCTGGGATGACGGGGAAAGAAGCAGATGCCTGTGCTCGGGATTACATAAGTGAACATGGATATGGGGAAGCATTTGGACACAGCACGGGTCATGGAATCGGCTTGGAGATTCATGAGAACCCACGCTTGTCTAAAACGAGCGAGGATGTCTTGGAAAAAGATATGGTCGTGACGGTTGAACCAGGTATCTATCTCCCAGGTTTTGGTGGAGTGCGGATTGAAGATGATGTGCGGATTACGGAAAATGGTTGTGAAGTGCTCACCCATAGCCCTAAAGAGCTTATCTCGCTCGATTAGCGATTCAGGAGGATTTAACGGATATGATCAGCGTAAACGATTTTCGTACCGGTCTCACTATTGAATTAGATAATGATGTATGGCAAGTAATTGAGTTTCAACACGTAAAACCTGGCAAAGGTGCAGCGTTTGTACGTTCTAAACTGCGTAACCTACGTAATGGGAACATCCAAGAGCGTACTTTCCGTGCTGGGGAAAAAGTACCAAAAGCTCTCGTAGAAACTCGTCGTATGCAATACCTCTATGAAAGTGGTGGAGAGTATACTTTCATGGACAATGAAACATATGATCAAATTACGCTTCAAGCCGAGCGTCTAGAATATGAACTAAACTTCTTGCAAGAAAATATGGATGTTCAGATCGTAACCTACAAAGAGGAAACGATTGGGATCCAACTTCCAAATACGGTTGAATTAGAAGTAGTGGAAACCGATCCAGGAATCCGTGGAGATACGGCTACTGGTGGTAGTAAGCCTGCGAAATTAGTAACTGGTTTTGTGGTGCAAGTACCGCTATTCATCAATGTTGGGGATCGTCTCATTGTAGATACCCGAAGTGGTGATTATGTTTCTCGTGCATAGTTAGAATGGTCCTCTTGAGCAACAGTAGCTCAAGAGGATTTTTTTAGAAAGGACGTACCTAGATGAAGATTCGATCGATAGAACCAACACCTAGTCCCAATGTGATGAAGCTCAATCTGACGGAAAGTTTACCAGCTGGGACTAGTTATAACTACACAGCTACACAAAAAGACCAAGCTCCCCCGCACCTGCGTGATCTTCTGGCTATAGAAGGAGTCAAGGGGATCTTTCAAGTAATGGATTTTCTCTCTGTAGAACGGATGGCAAATGCAGACTGGGAAAAAATCTTGCCTGTTGTAACAACTGCTCTCGGCCAAGGTGGAGTGGCAAGTAGAGCAGGGGACCAAATAGATGAGTCATTTGGGGAAGTACAAGTCCAGATCCAGCGAGTCAAAGGAATTCCATTACAAGTGAAGTTAACTCAAGGGGATCAAGAAAAGAGATTTGGTCTGCCAGAACGTTTTCAAGAGGCGGTCTATCAAGTACAATCCGCAATTGAAAACCATATCTTCGATCGTAGATGGGTGGAGGAGAGTCCACGGTATGGAGAGATGGAATCAATAGGGGAACAAGTGGTGGAAGAATTAGCTGCTTCTTATACTGCAAAGCGTCTTCAGCAATTAGTAGAGAAAGCACTTCGACCAGAGAAAGATGTTGGGATTCCAAAATGGGCAGGAGAAGCAGTTGATAAGGCACTGGATCTCCCTGATTGGGAATCACGATTTGCGGCTCTTGATCAATGGGAACCAACAATCGAACATCTAAATGTTCTAGATAAAGCACTTTCTGATGAAAAGACGGCAATCAGACGACTTGCAGTAGTGAAGTTGGGGTATTTAGAGAGTGCGGAGATCATCCCATATTTAGAAAAGGCCCTACAAGATAGTTCAGCAGTCGTGCGGCGAACGGCTGGAGATGGGCTTTCTGATTTAGGTGATCCAATAGCTACACCAGCTATGTGTGAAGCCTTACAAGATCGGAACAAGCTAGTTAGATGGAGGGCAGCACGATTCCTCTATGAAGTAGGAGATGAGCGAGCATTGCCAGCTTTGAAGGAATCGATGGAAGATCCTGAGTTTGAAGTGCGCCTTCAAGTCCAAATGGCGGTGGAACGAATTGAGCGTGGGGAAGAAGCAAGCGGTACCGTTTGGCAACAGATGGCAAGAAGAAAAGAAGATAATACGGATTAAAAGACATGTATCCAATAAAAAGCACCTAAATTATTAGGTGCTTTTTAGAATGAGATTTTGTTTAATCATGCTTTCGACCTATTTTTCTTCCATTCTTCAGCCAATACTCCATAAACAACATGATCCACATAATGATCATACAGCCATTCTGCTTGTCTAATACATCCTTCTTGTACAAACCCTAATCTCTCCGGAATACTTCTACTTTTTTTATTCTCCACAGCAGCCCGAATTTCTACCTTATTTAGCTTTAGATCACGAAAAGCATAATCGGTTAGTGTTTTCGCTACTTTGGTCATGATACCGTTTCCTTGGAAGGCTTCTCCCAGCCAATAACCTATATATGCTGTTTTGTTTAACCAGTTTATATTGTTGTATCCTGCGGTTCCAACCACTGTTCCATTATATAAAATAACAGTGTGTAAACTCTGATTCTCGGCATAACTTTTTAAGCAACTTTTGATAAATTCTTTTGTATCTTCTACTTTCGTTGTAAAATCAACCCAAGGTAGCCACTGTTTTAAATAGTTTCTAGACCGATCAGTTAACTCAAAAATTTCTTGAGCATCATTCAATTCAATTAACTTTAAAGAGACTTCTTCATCAATTTTATGAGTAAACATAATATTTTCCCTCTATGTTGTTTTTCGATATCATATAACTATAATATAAAAAATTCAACTTCCTTCCAAAAACTCTGCTGATATTTTTACGGCGACCGGAACAAAACAGTCTATCTCTTATTTTTATGTATAGCTTGTTGCATTAATCCAAGTTAAACGTAGGCGCGCCGCCGGTTTTCCCGCTTCTGATCTGCTCCGGCTCCCTAGCGCTCATAGTCGCATCTCAAAAGGGGAAAACCTCTGGCTTAGGGCTAATTATGCAACATGCTCTATGTAGATTGCTATAATTCAACTTGTAGATAATCAAAAGGAGATGTTCTATTGTGAGACCAATCCAAAACATTTACTGTGTCGGACGTAACTATCGACTCCATGCTGAAGAACTAGGAAATGCTGTCCCAACTTCTCCTATGATTTTTTCCAAACCAACACATGCAGTGATAGTAGCGAATGGGCAGACCATATCCTTGCCAAGGAACTCAGGAGAAATTCATTATGAAGCGGAGCTAGTTTTACATATTGGCAAATCGTATCAACAAGGCATATCGGCAGAGGAACTGATTGATCAAATTTCTCTCGGGATTGATTTTACTCTGCGTGATGTACAAAGCAAGCTAAAATCAAAAGGGCACCCATGGCTTCTCGCCAAAGGATTCCCGAATGCTGCTGTTCTCACCGATAGTAGAGAATATCCAGGTATAGAGGCTCTTCAAGAAACCAATTTCGCTCTTCAAAAAAATGGTGAACGAGTCCAACAAGGGAATATCCAAGAAATGATTTTTGACTTCCAGACCATCGTCGATTTCATCGGAACCAATTTTGGTTTGGGAGAAGGAGATGTGATCTATACAGGTACACCAGCTGGAGTAGGGAAAGTGGAGAATGGAGATCACCTGCAACTAGTTTGGGGAGACGAAGAGTGGGGGAGTTTTACGGTCGAGATGTAGGATTGATCGTAAAAGCAAAACAAACCGATTTCTTTTCAATGGGAGGAGAAATCGGTTTGTTTATGTATGGGAACCCCAACAAAATAAGGGTTGCCTCTAGTACTTTCTTAGGAGATTGGTGTCCCATTTTGGACCTTCTCATCAGGTTGTAATAGTACCACATCGCCTTCTTCCTCTACACCTCCAAGTACTAATACTTCAGATGAAAAACCAGCAATTCGTCTTGGAGAAAAGTTTACGACTGCAACGACTTGCCGTCCAATCAACTGTTCTGGTGTGTATCTTCGGGTAATTTGTGCCGAAGAGCGTTTTATACCCAGCTCTCCAAAATCAATTTCTAATTTAATTGCTGGTTTTCGTGCTTCGGGAAATGGCGCTACTGTTATAACAGTCCCAATTCGAATATCGAACTTTAGAAAATCTTCTATCGTAGCCACAGTGTTACCTCCAGTGCTTTATTTAAGTAGGTGTTTATTTTTCCTTTCATTCTAGAACAAGCCCTTCCCAAATAGAGTGGCGGAGATGGGCTCCTTGTCTAATTCCCTCGCCCAAACAGAGAGTTGTCCGATATGATGTATTTCATGGGCAATGATATGGCGTATGATTTCGCCATGGGTGTATTGCTCACCCCAAGGCGCGTTTAGGATCTGCTTATCTTTTTCTTCGGACCAATCCGCTAAATATTCTGCTACTGTTGGATGAAATTGAGCAGACAATTCTCTTATCTTACTTAGGGATCGATAGTTTTCAAATGGCTCTTGAAAGTCAGGTTTCCCCTGTAGAATCAGAATCCAGCTGTACTCCACATCCACGATATGGAATAGGGTGCCAAGGATCGATTTTACTCCTCCAGTTCGTTCTTTTAGAAGTTCATCACTAGGTATTTTTTCGCACCAATCAAACCACTCTTCACGAATAAGCCAGTTATATTGAAAAAGTTTTAACAATAAAAATTCCTCCAATACTATCTAATAAACAGAACCATGTGATCTTCCGTTAAATATTGATCGTCTATTTTTAATGCACCTTTTTCTGTTCCGAAAACTTTAAAACCTAATGAAGTATACAGATTTTTCGCCTGCTCATTTTGGGAGACAACAGATAGATTAATTTTTGTTACTTCTTCTAAGCTTTCTGCTACTGAAATTGCTTCTGTTAGTAGTGCTTTTCCTATACCATGTTTACGATTTTTGGGAGTTACATACATCGCATAGATTGTGGCTCTATGACGTATTTTCACCGCTTGTTCTTGGATCAATGTTACTACTCCTACAAGTTTTCCCTGATCAAACGCCCCAAGGGTGAAGTTGCCTTTTGTGCTGAAATTGTTTCGCACTTGTTCTAAAGGGTTTTTTCTCATGATTGCATCTTCATAGCTTTGAGCAAAGGATTCTGGGTTTTGTTTCAATGCTTCTAGTCTCAAATCCCAATAGCTCTTTGCATCAGTAGGTGTTAGTAATCTGATTTCCATTTCTTTCCCTCCCGTTTATGTAATAGTAACATATTTGAACCTCCCCGACCTACGTTAATGCCTCAGTATTCAGGAAACTTGCGTAAACAGTTTGGTATGTTGTTTCCTATTGAGTATTACTGGTGTTGAAACAGCCAATACAACGAGCTAATTATTACAGTACATAATCTTATTATTCCTTTTGACATATACAAAAAGCCAGAGCTCTAAGAGAACTCTAGCTGAATGTGTTTTGATCAATCCAAACATGTCAATCCATTTTGAATCAAGGATGTTAGTTCTGGCTTTTTTCGGCTAATTTCATCCAGTTCTTTTCGTACTACTTCTGTTAGTTCTGCCTCTTGTCGATCCTGGTTTGTCATGAGGATTTCAACTAGCTCAATACGTGCTAACCAATCATCAGGGAAGTCTTTTTGTAATGTCTGATGTATAGAGTGTACCTTTACAATACTAGTTTTTCCTTCTCTGATATCTCGAATTGCTTGGTAGAGATGATCCAATGGGCTCCATTCCATTGGAACTTGTGACTCCACTATCTCTTCTCTCTCAGGTAGGTTATAGAACATCTCTGGGTCTGCTGCTCCAGCATAGACGGAGACAATGTTTTCTCCTATTACAAGGTCATATATTCCCCATGATGGATCAAAGAGGATTTCATCTCCTAATGTGACGGTACATTCTTCTAATTGTAGGAGGATGCGCTGCCCATTCTTACGTACTTCTCCTCTAACTATTCCAGTTATCTGAACACCACTATCATAATGTAGATCTACCTTTTTTCCGATACGAACATTTTCCAGACCGGATACAGAACCAATCGGGGCGCCAAAACCATCTGCGTGTGTTTGTTTCCCATGCCCCACGATCTCCTTTCTATCTAGCGACAAGGCAGTAGGTCCATGGGTTTTGAGATAGATAGCCTTTCCTTGCTTGTCATAACGTAACTCAGCAAAAGTTCCGGTTACTTGGAGTCCAGTATCAAAGACAGCTGTGGCTGTGCTACCTGAAGCGATTGCTTTCTCTAAGCTCTCCGTACCCCCAACTCGAAATGCCATGCGATCAGCAAAACACTCCACTGCTTCAGTTAGCTCTTGGAAGCTTTGGCAAACAAAAAGTTGTGGTTGTGGTTTAGTCACATCGTAATCAGTGGTGATACAAGCTTCTAGATCAAAGGGAAGCTTTTTAACTCGATTCGATAGGCAGTGCTGGCTTTCTCCAATGGAAGATAGGAGACCAGCTCCGTAGATTTTGGGATCTGTTAGTTCTCCGATTAGACCATATTCTACTGTCCACCAGTAGAGACGTCCGATTTGTGCTGCTTCGGATACAGTACTTACTTGGGAAAGTTTCTCCTTCAGTTCCTGTTGTGCCTTTTGAATATCTATTTCTGTTGAACGGTTATCTTCCATGACAATAGACAGTTTTCTAGTTGCCTCAAAAACCTCGTGTTCTTCCTTGGATGCTAGAGCTTTGGATCCAATCTCTCCGAATCGCTTAACATAAGCAGCATATTCGGGATCTGCCAAGATAGGAGCATGACCAGCAGCTTCATGTATGATATCTGGTGCTGGTGTGTAGAGAATATGATTTAGTGTTCGAATATCGGTAGCGATGGGGAGGAGTCCATTTGCTTGGAATTCAAAAAAAGCTACTCCAGGAATGAGCCCATCGATTGAAACGGCACCCCAACCAAACGGAGCAAGTGCTTGATCCATCTCTTCTAAACGAGGAATTCGTTCTAGGTGAATTCCAGTATTTTCTCGTCCACTTGTGTATGCTTGATGAGCTGTTGATTTGAAAAAGCGTACATTTTGCCGCATCACATAACGCCAAACCGCTTGGTTGATGGGAGTATAGTTCTGATAGTGTTGTTGGGAGAGGTAGGGTTTTAAATGAGCCGGGATATTTTTTTTGGTAGTAGTCGAACTAGACATATGGTACCTCCTATTGGTAACAAGCGACTTGCTGATATACTTTTTAGCTTTTATGCTTGTGTGCTTTTATGCAATAAAGAAAGTATAACGAGGATGATTTGATTATGTCAAGGGAGAGATTCAAGTGGAGAAAAGCAAATGTAAAAAGCTAGTTTCGGAGGTTGGAAGTCCAAAACTAGCTGGGTTATGTCTTAGTTTTAAGATTTGCGAACGGAAATTCTCCCCATTTCAATGGGGTAGATGAAAGGGAGCATTGCTCGGTATCCCCCTTGTGGGGATGCTTAGAGCAATTTATTTTTTGCACTTTCCTCCTACTATATGTAATATAATTATCCTTATATTTTACTATATTTACCCTATTTTTGTCATACTATATGTATGAGTAAAAACACTGTAAAACACGCTAGGACTTGCGTGTATAATGTCAACTACCACATGGTATGGTCGGTGAAGTATCGTAGAGCCGTACTGGATCAAGAGATTGAAACGTATCTAAAAGTTATTTTTCAAGAGATTGCGGAGGAGAAAGGGTTTGAAGTAGCTATGATGGAGGTGGGAGAGCAAGACCACGTCCATGTCTTTGCTTCTGCTCATCCTAAAGTAGCTCCATCATACATTGTGAAAATGTTGAAAGGTATTTCCGCTAGGAAGTTATTTCTAAAGTTCCCGAGGCTAAGAAATAAGTTATGGGATGGTCATCTTTGGAATAGCAGCTTCTACATGGAAACCATTGGCTCTATTTCGGAAGAAACGATTCGTAAGTACATGGAAAATCAGAAAAAGAAAGGGGGAAAATCAAATGATGAAGTCGTACAAATTCAAGATAGAACCTAATCGGGTACAAAGGGAACGAATCGAAACTACCTTGAATTTGTGTCGCTGGCTATACAATACAGCTTTGGAACAACGAAATTTTTCTTATGAAAAACGTGGTATTTCCGTTAATTACAACATGCAACAGAATGAATTACCACGACTAAAGCAAGAGTTTCCAGAGTTCAAACAGGTACAATCGCAAGTGTTACAGGACATTCTACGTCGTTTAGATAAAGCGTTTAAAGGGTTTTTTCGTAGAATCAAAGCGGGAGAGAAAGCAGGATACCCACGCTTTCAAGGTAAAAACCGTTATGATAGCTTCACATACCCACAAAGTGGGTTTTCTCTTGATGGGAAATATCTGAAACTGTCTAAGATCGGTAATGTTCGCATCAAATGCCACAGACAAGTAGAAGGAAAGATCAAGACCTGTACCATCATCCGAAAAAACGGAAAGTATTATGCTTGTTTTTCCTGTGAAATCGAAACCATAACACACTCAACAGGGAAACAAGTCGGTGTTGATCTTGGTGTTAGACATCTTGCTATTACATCTGATGGCGAATTTTTCGAACACCCTAAGTATTTTAGAAAGTCAGAACGCAAACTAAAACGACTTCAGCGCATAGTATCTAAACGTAAGAAAGGTTCCAATCGTCGTAGAAAGGCTGTAGCTTTGCTTGCAAAGCTACATGAGTACATAGCAAATCAAAGAAAAGACATTGCCCATAAAATTAGTAGGTATCTAGTAGATCGCTATGATCTAATTGCCTTTGAAGATCTGAATATCAAAGGAATGGTCTTGAATCACAAATTAGCCAAAAGTATTGTGGATGCTGGATGGAATCAACTTGTACAGTTCACTTCCTACAAAGCAGAATATGCTGGTAAGCAAGTAATACAAGTGGACCCATACAACACGTCTCAGGCTTGCTCAAAATGTGGTCAGATCGTAAAAAAAGAACGAAAAGATAGAGTCCATAGTTGCTCTTGCGGTTATACAGAAGATAGAGATGTAAATGCGGCAAGAAACATACTACATAAAGCAGTTGGACATGTTCCAACGCTAAAATGCGGACAGTTAGAACTAAACCTAATATAGGCATGGAACGTGCCTTCGTGGAGAATGCGACGTTGGTCGATTCAATGAATCGAGAAGCTCGCCATTTCAATGGCGATGTAGTTCACAATAGACTAATATACTAAATAAGGTGCTAAAGCAACCGCTAGTAAGAGAGAGGGGAGATAGTTGGCAACAGGAATCTGGATGATCTTTAAGATGTTTAGCCCGATTGCGATAACTAGTAATCCGCCTACTGCTGTTAGCTGTTGGATGATAGTTTCTAGAAGTTTGGGTTCGATTCCTTGGGTTATCCACGAAGCTCCTATGGAGATAAGTCCCTCGTATAAGAAGACAGGGATTGCAGAGAAGAGTACCCCAATGCCTAAAGTAGAAGTGAAAATAATAGAGGTAAACCCATCCAATAATGATTTGGTAAAGAGAATTTGATGGTTATTTTCTAATCCACTGCTAAGTCCTCCTAAAATCGCCATAGGACCGATGATAAAGACTAAAATTCCAGTTACAAAGCTATTGGCAAATTCCCCTTTTGATTTAAGACGTTTTTCAATCGACTGGCTCCAATCTTCGAGTCGCTTTTGGATCCGCAGTAAACTACCCAAAATTCCTCCTACTACTAGAGAGATCAGCATTAGTAAGATACGATCTGATTTTAACGTCATACCAATGCCCATGACGATTACCACCAATGCTACTCCTTGCATAATAGAGTTGATCGTAGATTCGCTCATTTTTTTGATCCCTTTTCCGATTAGGGAGCCGATTATGATAGCAAGTCCATTTATAATAGCTCCAAGTAACAATGTAGATACCCCCTTTGATCAGCAAAAAAGAAAGACTTCTGTTATATTTCAACAAAAGCCTTCCTTGGATTTAAAGCGAAAGCGTTTACGATCTAGCTGTTTTCCTCACGTTGAATGATAAGACCAAGCATACCTGGACCAGTATGTACCGCCATAGCAGGACTAATATGTCCAATGGAGGAGACAACAACATTTTCCAGTTCTCTTAAACGGTTGGCAAACTCTTCTGCTTCTGTTTTCGCTTTGCTATGGACGACGGCGATCTGAGCACGGGTTGATTCAATCGTTTCTTCCACGATATCCATCAGTTTTTTGAGTGCTTGTTTTTTCCCGCGAGCTACCCGATAGGAAAAGAATTTACCTTCTCCATCTACTGTGATAATGGGTTTGAGGCTCAATAGAGAGCCTAAGGTAGCAGTAACACTGCCGATTCGTCCACCGCGTTTAAGATAGTCTAAAGTGTCTACAATAAAATATCCACTGATCTCTGGTTGGAGTTGGTGAATTCGTTCTATGGTCTCATCGAAACGAAAGCCTTCTTGAACGAGTTTTGCTGCTTCTACCACTTGGTATCCAAGTAACCAAGAGAGCCCTTTAGAATCAATCATTTGCACCGTTAGATTTGGAAAATCTTCTGCCATTAAGCGGAATGTGTTAAATGTACCACTGAGACCGGAAGAGATGGTAATTGCGAGGACATGAGTAAAACCTTGATCTTCAATTTGTTGAAATGTTTCCTGTAAATCCTGTGGAGATGGCATAGAAGTAGTTGGGATTTCTACCTCTAACTTAGTATAAAATTCATCCGCAGTGATGTCGACTCCATCCCGATATTCTCCGTTTTGGTAGATCAAGCGGAGGGGAACGACATGTATGGGATACTTCTCGATTAGTTCTTGTGGTAGATCACAAGAACTATCAGTCAGTATGGCGATTTTGGACATGGAGCAAACCCCCTAACTGTTTGTAGTATAAGGGAAGAACCCATGTTAGACAAGTTTGTGTCAGGGAGTAGGAAAAAGAAATTCTGCTATCTTGAGAAAAAGCATGGTGAGTGCTGCTCCCATCAAAGGACCTGTGGGTACTCCTCGTAAGAATAATATCCCCAAAACAGAACCTACAACCAAGCCTACCATTAAATGGGGATCGTCTTTTAGTAGATCAAGCCCTTTACCATTGAGGCAAGTAGCGAAAGCGCCCCCTAAGATCGCCATCATTCCTGGTACAGAAAGAAAAACTTTTTGAATCTCTTCCCAAGTTACCTTTCCAGATGCAAAAGGAGCAAGTACTGCAATGGTGAGAAAAAGTAAACCTAATTCAAGTCCTCTCCGTTCAAATGTAGGGAAGAAACGTTCTAAGTGGATCAGCTTCATCATCAACAAGAAACTGGCAGCTGTCGCGATAATGGGAGATCGCCCCAATACCCCTGTAAGAATTAAGAGTACCAACATGATTTCGACTGTCAATTTGGACAACTTCTCCACCCTCCCAACTTGTCCTAACCATCATATGCATAAGAAGGTAAGGATAGAAGTGAGTTCAACCTAAACAAGGGTGCACAAAATCGAACTGGCATTGATTAAGTTATAGAAGAACTTGATCTAGGGAGCGACTTATTATTACAACGGAGCGAGTGTAAACAAGCATTTCGAGTTGCATCATACAACCTTTATCCTTGTGGTTCAGCGGGGAGATGTAGTCGACTTTTTCGTAAGAGAATCCGGGATTGCTCTGGACCTCCATGTACCCGTTGTGGAGGATGGAGAAATGAAGCGACAGACCATGCAATTAACCCCAATAAACCAACTATCCCAAAGTGAAAAACAGGTTCTCGACCGAACATGCTAAGAATAGGTGGCCCCACTGCTACACCTAAAAATCGGACGCTATGATATAAAGATGTAACAATCCCTCTTTCTGAACGGCGAATTGCACTAGTGATCAAGATATTGAGACAAGGTAGAGCCAAGCCTGCTCCTACTCCAATTAAACTGGCACTAAATAGCCCTAACCAAGGAGTGAAGGAAAAAATACCAATCAATCCTACACCTAAAGATAAACAACACAATCCTAAATAAAGATGGTTTTTTAAGTGAGTAACCCCGCTTTTTACTTTTCTCCCGGTCCAAAAAGCACCTAAACATTGCCCCACAAGTGGTGTTGTTAGCAGAAGCCCTTTGATCCAGAAGGAAAGGGGACTAGCATCCCATTGATCCGACATCTTGGCGTAATATCCAAAAAAGAGAAAGAGTACTAAAGCTCCTAGTAAATACGATATTCCTAACCATCGACCATATAAACGAAATGCGCTTGCAATTTGATGCCCATACTCGCGAAAAGAATGTTGGTTGTCTGATATGGTTGGTTCGACGATTTTATGTTGTACCAAGAAGAAGAGTGGAATGCTCAAGACAGGAAAAAAGAAAAAGAGCACGATCCATGATATTTGACCAATGATCACCCCTAAAAATGGGCTTAGTACTTTTCCAAAGGAGTTGGCAGATTCTAAGATCCCCATCGCTTTGGTCTTCTCTACACCTTGAAAGAGGTCACCAGCTAGTACCATCGCAATCGGAGAGGTAGCAGCGCCACCTAATCCCTGTAGAGCTCGGGCATAGAGTAGCATTGAAAAATCAAGCTCCAACCAAGAAGCGATACCTGCCCATAGACTACCCGCTGCAAATAGGAGTAACCCAACCAAAATGACTCTTTTCCTCCCAAAACGATCAGATGCGACTCCAATGAAAGGGATGAAAATAGCTGCAGATAAGGAAAAAGAAGTGATTAAATAGCTCGTTTCTATATCCGATACCATAAAGCTCTTCTGTATGTTAGGCAGAAGTGGGATCAGAGCAGAATTACCTAAAACCATGAAAATAGGAAGCAAACTAAGTGTCCAAAGCAGAGTTTTGTTTTGTGAGATCATCCATTCGCCACCTCTTGGTTAGCTTGTCTACGAATGGATTTCTCTATGCGGAAAATACCAATCATTGGAGTGTGTGAAGCGCTGGAACTCGGGTCAGACTAGTGGTAGATAGCAATGATTGGAGGATCAGATGATGTACGATAGACTACGCAGAGATTTGGCATATGTTCAAGGTCTGTTAGAAGGAGTCCAGACTAGCTCCAATTCGTCTCCAGAATCGAAAGCACTACATCGTTTAGTGGATGTTGTAGACGAACTAATAGAAGCAGTACAACAAGTAGATCTGATGCAGTCTGAATTAGAAGAGTATGTTGAAGCAGTAGATGAAGATCTGAACGATCTGGAACTTCTTTGTTATGATGATGAGGATTTGGATGATGACGATGATGAGGAAGAAGACGAAGAAGAGATATTGGAAATTGTCTGCCCAGAATGTGGAGAAGATGTTTCTGTCGAGGTAGAGGACTTAGAAGATGATGAAGTAGAACTGCTCTGTCCTAAATGTCATACAGTCTTAATTGTCGAGGATGCGACTGATTTAGAACCGTATGAGAGTGGAGTAAACGAGAATGAAACGATCTAAACTACCTATTCAAATTTAAATAATATGATTGAACAACCCCAAAAAAATTGCTCCCTCTTATGGAGAGAGCGATTTTTTTTTGGTTTAGTTGGAATGTGCTCCATTCGATCTTTCAAAAAAAGTTAGTGATATTCCAGGAGCTATTTCGCGATCCTCTACTGCACAAAATCCAAAACGTTGATACAAAATTTTAGCAGGTGTGTTTTTGGCTCCAGTGCAAACGATCATTTTTTCCATATTGGACTCTAGATTTAGCAAATGGGATATTAAACTACTAGCAATTCCTTTTCTAAAATAGGAAGGGTGAACAGCCATCCGATGAATATCAAGAACGGTGTCATCTTTGGTATAAGAAATAAATCCAACTAACTGATCTGAAGAAACATAACCTAAAAAAATTTCACTGCATTCCAATAGGTTTTCTATTGTATCATGTAGTCGAGGAATCCCCTGAAAATTGATCAATTCTGCTTCCACTTGGTATGAAGGTAGTTGTACATTTAATACTTGTTGTGCAACTGTAGGGTCTGTTACATTAAGTTTTTTAATCATGATGTTTTTCTCCTTACTCTGAGTCAAGCTCCATTTGTTGCTTACCAAGTTATTAAATCACTCTCGAAAAAAGTTTCAATATTGACTTTTCTATTTTTTAATGCACGAATTAATTGTAAAGTAAAAATTGAAATATTATGTATTACTATTTTTAAAGATTAAAAACTATTTCAATACTATTAAATTTATCTTTCAACTATTGATTTTAAAAGGTTTTGAAAAATACTTGTAGAAACATTTTAATCCTGAAAAAATGTAGGTATAACATAAATGAAAGCTATAGGTTAAAGAAAACATTTTGGTTTCCTTTCTTTTCGTTCATAGAAAAAGTCAAGCCTATGTGATTTCAGTTCAAATTACTAGTAACTAAAATAATTTACATACTAGAAGATGTCTTTTTATTAGATCAATGAAATTCCCCTTGTATGTATCCTTCCAACGCCTTGTTCTTTCAGTTTGTAAAATACTTTTAAAAAGAAAGGAAACAATTATCTGAATTAAAAGGAAGTGATCCCCTTTGTATCGAATTTAGACAGTCCAGAATAATTAAAACAGAAAAGTCTGTTCGATAGACTACAATAAAGGTGTGAAAATTGTGAATGGTAAAGATCTACTTATGATCGGAGAGGCAATTCGAGATTATCGAAAACAAAAAGGTCTTCGTTTGGAAGATCTAGCGGATGAACACATATCTATATCTACCATTAGCAATATTGAACGGGGATTTACTCATGTAAAAGAAGGAAAGCTAGCATATTTATTAGAGAAACTAGGTGTACAATTCCAAGACCTAACTCAGATTGAGAGTGTACATCAAAAGAAGGAACGAATTCTCTCTGTCCAGATGATCGCAATTCGTTCTTGGATTGAAAGCGGAAATGGAGAAAAAGCATATTTGTTGTTAAAACAGATGAATTTGGTTGATTCACATCCACAAAAGCAGTTTTATCTATTCTTAAAAGGACTCTACTTTTACCACCGCAATCTGTTTAAGAAGGCGAAAAATGAATGGAATGCAGCTCTTCGTCTAGGACGAGAAAAAAGAAATCAGGATCTTGAAGCTACGATCTATCTCTATTTAGGGAAAATCTCCGAACACGAAGGAGATGTGGCGGAGGCTCTTTACAATGTTTGTCAGGGATTGGAAAGTTATGAGCAGACCGATTTCGGTGAACATGCCTATATTGCGCTTTCTTTGGATCAGATTCGCTATCTACGGCAGTTAGATCGAGATTGGGAAGCGATGTTGCTTTTAAATGATCTCTGGACCCAGATTCCAAAAGTCGACTCCATTAGCCTTCGACTAGAGTTCTATCTTCAAAGGGCGGAACTTCTTGCATCCCATGGTGTGTGGAGTGAGGCACAGGAAGTGGTAGAAGCAGGTCTGGAACTTGCTAGAGAAAATCGAGAATGGGGGCTTATGGCGAAGTTATGGCATGAACTCGGTATTATCCATGAAGGTGCAGGGGATATAGAGTTGGCACGGATCAGTTACCAAAGTGTTGGTGTGATCGAGCAAAAGTTCCAAACAAAACCAGTTCTTGTCTCGTCTCTGATATTATTAGCATCTTTGCATTATAATCAACAGGACTTTACGGAAGCAGAAAAACTTTTACAAAAGGCATTACAGTTGGCTGAGAAAGAGAATCGACCTCCGTATATCTTGCAAGCATATTTGCAGCTTGGGGATGTAGCACAAGCTCTTGGTGATTTTCAAATGGCGGAAGAACGTTATCAACAAGCATTTTTGCGTGCAGAGAAGTATGGTTTAGATGAAAAGGAAACAGAAGCACTGATTCGTTTAGCAAAACTGGCAAAAGAGCGAGATATGGATAAATATCAAGCATACGCTCTTCAAATATTGGAGAAACAGACGGAAAAGTTCTAATAAGAGGATGATTCCAAATAAAGCCAATTTTTCTCGTGAGAAATAACGAGGAAAGTCGGCTTTTTTTGTTTGATTTTGCTCTGTTTGGTATATTTGATCTCCTTGTCCCATATGGATGAGGAAAACGAGCCTGCAAGCGGATAGGTGGTGAATAAGTGAGGTTAAAGCCGATTCTAGAGATCATGCCAATGGAGTTGCGACAAATTATCCAATCATTACCGAATGAAACAAAGGAAAGTTTGGAAGAGATTCGCATTCGATTGGGCGGTCCATTGGAGATTATTGCTGGTAATCGTTCATGGTTTGTAACGGAACAGGGTTCGCTTCTTTCGCAGTCAGTTGGGGGAAGAGTGATTAATGCTGAGGAATGCCGAAAATTGCTCAATCAAATTAGTCAACATTCTCTTTATGCGATGGAGGAGGAGCTTAGACAAGGTTATATCACAGTAGAGGGCGGACATCGAATCGGGTTAGCGGGCAAGGTAATTACAGAAGGTGGCCGAGTTCACCACCTTAGAGAAGTGACCGCTTTTAACATTCGGATCGCTCGGCAGATTTCGGGAGTAGCTACTCCGATCTTGCCTTATCTCTATGAAGAGGGAAGGTATCATTCTGTACTGATCATTTCTCCACCACAATGTGGCAAAACAACCTTACTTAGAGATTTGTCTCGTCTTGTGAGCAATGGGACATCTACCATCCCCTCTCAAAAAGTAGGAATTGTAGATGAACGATCGGAGATTGCAGGTTGTATAGGTGGAGTTTCCCAGCACGATGTTGGTGTCCGTACCGATGTATTGGATGCTTGTCCGAAAGCAGAGGGGATGATGATGATGATTCGATCGATGTCCCCGCAAGTTCTTCTTGTTGATGAGATTGGCCGACAGGAAGATGCAGATGCAGTTCATGAAGCGGTTTGTGCTGGAGTTACCATCTTTTCATCAGCACATGGACAGTTGCTTTCAGAAGTGGCTCGGCGTCCGCATCTGCATGCTTTGATCAAGCAACAGCTGTTTGGACGATATATTCTCTTAAGTCGCCGATTAGGAGCAGGAACGATTGAAGCTATTTTAGATAGAAGAGGGGAAAAGATCTCCTTTTCTTTTAATCGGAGCAAGATATGTTAAAACTGATCGGATCTGTTCTTTTGGTGCTCGCCTTTAGTCTTGCCGGTTTTCAGTATGCAAAGCGATATCGAGAAAGACCAGAACAAATACGTCAATTGAGAACCGCTATTACCTTTTTGGAGACGGAGATTGGGTATGGAGTTCGGACATTACCAGAAGCACTAGCTCAGGTATCTCTGCGAGCTCCAGTACCAATACGTGATTTACTAGAACGCTGTAGCAAGTCCTTATTAGAGTTAGACGGAAGATCTACTTATGAATGCTTACAATTCGCAGTGAAACAGCGTTGGAAGTGGACACAGATGCAATCGGATGAAAAAGAAATTTTTCTCGATATTTGTAAGAACTTAGGTCAATCCGACCGTAATACCCAAATTCAGCATCTTACGCTTGCCAAGCAGAACCTAGAGCAAATAGAACAGCAAGCGCAAGAGGAGCAACGGCAATACGAAAAAATGTATCGAACCTTAGGAATCCTCGCAGGAGCACTCCTAATCATCCTGCTTTATTGAGGAGGTATGTTATGCCATACAATGTGGATGCAATCTTTCAGATCGCCGGCATCGGGATTATCGTTGCGATGATCCATACAGTATTAAAGCAGATGGGGAAAGAAGATTTTGCACACTGGGTTACTCTCTTTGGCTTTGGAGTGGTCTTGTTTATGATTGCGGTTTTGATCCAAGACCTATTTCAAACGATCAAAAATGTCTTTCTCTTTCAGTCGTAGCAAAGAAAGGAGGAGATCCTATTGGGTATTCTCCAGGTGGTTGGATTGGGATTAATTGCTACATTTTTAGTACTTGTCCTAAAAGAGCAAAAACCAGTCTTCGCCTTCCTGCTAGCCACCTTTACCGGAATTATTATCTTCTTAAGTCTAGCGGGTAAAATCTCCGAGGTGGTGCGAGTATTACAGAGTTTGGCAGAACGAGCGCATGTAAATACGCTTTTTTTGGAGACGATCCTCAAGATTATCGGAATTGCCTACATAGCGGAGTTTGGAGCTCAGGTTACCCGAGATGCTGGACAAGGTTCCATCGCATCTAAAATTGAGCTTGCTGGTAAGATCCTGATCCTTGTTATGGCAATCCCAATCATTACTATTGTGATCGAATCCATCATTCAAATACTACCTTCGTGAGGGACAAGCAATGAGATATATAGGGTTATTTGTCCTAACTTTCTGGATCTTTTTATGGTCTGCACCTATTTTATCGTCAGCGAACGGAGAATCTCCACCTACTGCACCTTTGGAACAAGGTACGACAACACCTAGTCAGACTGAACAGTTGACGAAAGAGGTAATCCGTTCCCAACTAAATGACTTGCAGACAGAAGAGGTCGAAAGTTTTTGGAGACAGTTGAAAACCGAATATGGCCGCTACTTCGAAGGAGAAGAGCCTGCTAGCCTGTTCGATTTGTTGACTGGCACAGGTTCCAGTTGGAGCCTTACAGATGCCCTAAGTGCTCTCGCTCGCTTTTTCTTCTATGAAGTGCTCTATAACGGAAAATTATTGGGAAGTATCATTGTTTTGACCGTTTTTAGTGTAATCTTACAAAATCTTCAGAGTGCCTTTGAAAAAAACCAAGTAAGCAAAGTAGCTTATGCCATCGTTTTTCTGGTCATTATCGTCCTAGCGGTTGATAGTTTTACGGTAGCAGTAGAAGCAGCAAAAGAAGCGATCAGCAAAATGATCCATTTCATGTTAGCGGTAGTGCCGATGATGTTGACTTTGTTAGCATCGATGGGAAATTTCGCATCGGCTTCTCTCTTCCATCCATTGATTATTTTTATGATTCATGTGATTGGAACGATCATTTACACTGTTGTTTTTCCACTCTTGTTCTTCTCTACGGTGTTATACATCATTAGCAATCTCTCGGAGAAGTACAAGCTAACTCAATTAGCAGATCTTATGAGAAAAGTAAGTATTGCCCTCCTTGGTGGCTTGTTGACTATTTTTCTCGGCGTCATTTCTGTACAAGGGGCGACTACCGCAGCAACAGATGGGGTCGCAATCCGGACTGCCAAATATATTACAGGAAATTTTGTACCAGTCGTCGGGCGTAGCATCTCGGAAGCAGCCGATACGGTGGTAGGTGCCTCCTTGTTAATCAAAAACACCGTAGGCTTAGCAGGAGTGATTATCCTTCTCTTTCTCGTTGCGTTTCCTGCGCTGAAAATTCTCTCGCTTTCTTTTATCTATAACCTTGCAGCTGCTGTTCTTCAGCCTTTAGGTAATAGTCCGATTATCAGTAGCCTCAGCATCATTGGCCGGACACTGATTTATGTTTTTGCAGCAATGGCAGCGGTAGGATTGATGTTTTTTCTGGCAATTACCATCATTATCGCGGCGGGCAATATCTCCGTCATGATGCGTTAGGTAGGTGAGGATAAGTGGACTGGTTGGCAGATTGGCTAAAAGAATTGATTTTACTGGTACTGGTAGCAACTTTTTTGGATCTCCTACTACCCAGCAACTCGATGGAACGTTATGTCAAGTTAGTAATGGGACTGCTTCTGATTATGGCGATCTTGCACCCAGTCTTTCAACTAATCAATCACAATATCGACCTAAAGAATCTGACGATCGCCCCAGAAGTGGTGCAGGAGACGAGTAAGATGCCTAGCATGGAACAGATTCGGCAAGATGGTGAGAAACTCCAGCAGACACAAGCGGACTTTATTCGAAAACAGATGGAACAGTCGGTTGAAAGTTGGGCAAAGGAAACATTGGAGCAGAAATTTGCAGTGGAGGTGGTCGATGTTCAGGCAACTGCATCGCTAAACGAGCAGCAAGTCCCGGTGCTGCAGGAGATCATTCTTACTGTTCAAAGAAAAGATGGTACATCAGAGGAAAATCAGATGCAATTACGTCCTGTAGATCCAATCACCATCGGAGAAGAAGAAAGCCAGCCAGCTACCTCTATTGTTGAAACAAAAGAGACTGGAGAGATGCAGAGTTATCTTTTAGATTATTGGGAAATTGATCCTGAAAAAGTACGCATTGAATGGAAACCTAGCGCATAGGAGGAAGTAAGGATGTTTTCAAAGCTACCACAACTACTAGAAAAGTTTGATAGTGGCGGAGGCGGTGGAAATGATGGCAAAGGACCCAAGAAAAATCGTTGGGCATGGTTACTAGCATTAGCAGGAGTAGGTGTGATGCTCTTCATCCTCTCTTCATTTCTTGCTGACCCTGTAGAGGAGGATAATCCTTCTGATACACAGCTAAATAAGGACAAGCCCACCACGTCTACGGTAGAGACGACCGTAATGGGAAGTATGCAAGATTATGAGAAGAAGTATGAGACCCAACTAGCTGCTGTTTTAGAGAAAGTACAAGGGATTAGTGATGTAACAGTAATGGTCAATCTCGATTCAACAGAAGAGGAAGTTGTGCAATATGATACCCGAGAACAAATTCAGACTACTACTGAGAATGATACCAAAGGGGGTACACGCTCCACAGAACAGAATAATACCGAACGCAAAACAACGATGCACCGCACAGATAATGGAGATCAGCCAGTTGTGGTAAAACGCCTCAAACCGAAAGTACGTGGAGTGATCGTAGTCGCAAAAGGGACAGAAGATTTAGTGGTAAAAGCAAGAGTATTGGAAGCAATCCAACGTACGCTCGATGTACCACTTCATCGTATCTCCGTTATGCCAACGGATCAATAAAGGTGAACTTCCATCAGAGGTGGTTTCTGCCCTCATGATGGTTAGTTAAACAAAATCTGGGAGGAACTTTTATGCAAATGAATCGCCAAACGGTATGGCTAGTAACCATGTTAACACTGATGGTAGCTCTATCCGCCTACTATATTATTACAGGACCAGTAGAGCCAGTCGGGCCTTTAGCTCAAAACAATCTCAACGAAAATCAGGTACAAGTAGACACCAAGCCAGTCAACCAAGCAGCTAAGAAAGAGAGTGTTGCTAGTGAGTATTTTGTGTATCAAAATCTCCAGCGTCAAACGATGAGAGAGAAATTGTTAGATGAGTACTACAATATTTTAGGAGATACCAAAGCATCGAAAGAAAAACTAGCAGAAGCGGAGAAAATGATTAACAGCTTAACGAAATTAGACAAACAAGAAGAGGTAATGGAAAACTTGCTTCGCCAAGAAGGGTACCAAGATGCAGTGGTATTTCAGGAAGACGGGAAAGTGAATGTTCTGGTTCAAAGTAGTGATCTCAAAAATGCCCAAGTAGTAAAGATACTCGATTTAGCAAAACAACAGTTGGGAATGGGAGCATCTCAAGTATCAGTCAGCTATCGCCCATAAGAAGGGGAAAAAGCGTCTTGCTTCAGGGAACACAAGCAAAGACGCTTTTTATTGTTTGTTGGAAGAAAACAGGCTCATACCCAATAAAGGTATATATCAGAGATTAGAAAAGGCTCATCGGTTTAATAGCGTTTTCTAACCAAGCAACGTTTCCAACTCATCGAGGTATTCTTTGAACACTACAAATGCTTGACGAATTGGATCAGGTGAGGTCATATCCACTCCTGCACGATTTAGGAGAGTAATGGAATCAGCAGACGATCCAGATGATAAGAACTCGAGATAGCGTTTTACAGCTGGTTCTCCTTCTTCTAAAATTTGCTTGGAGAGAGCAGTGGCAGCGCTAAATCCAGTAGCGTACTGATACACATAGAAGTCATAGTAGAAATGAGGGATCCGTGCCCATTCTTTCCCAATCGCTTCATCTACGACAATTCCAGTACCGTAATATTTTTGGTTGAGTTCATAGTACCATTTAGTCAGGTTCTCTGCGGTAAGAGCTTCGCCTGCCAGCGACTTTTGATGCGTTATTTTTTCAAATTCGGCGAACATCGTCTGGCGATAAACCGTTCCCCGGAATTTGTCTAAATGGTGGTTGATGAGATAGAGACGCTTTGTCTTGTCTTTTGTTGTTTGGAGTAGATATTCATTTAGCAAGTTTTCATTCAACGTAGAAGCTACTTCTGCTACGAAAATAGTGTAGTCACCATAAGGATAAGGTTGGTGTTTGCGAGTATGATAGCTGTGTAGCGAATGCCCAAATTCATGTGCAAGTGTAAAAAGGTTGTCAACGTTGTCGTGCCAGTTCATCAGGATGTACGGATTGGTACCATACGTTCCGAAAGAGTAGGCACCACTTCGTTTCCCTTTGTTCTCATAGACATCAACCCAGCGCTCGTCAAATGCCTTTTGCAGGATAGTAAGATAATCTTTTCCGAGTGGGGCAAGGCCTTTTAATAGTATTTGTTGGGCTTCTGGATAAGTTATCTTCATCTCCACATCGGCAACAAGTGGGCAATAGAGATCATAGAGATGAAGTTCGTCTAGTTTGAGAGCACGTTTACGGATCTCTAGATAGCGGTGGAGAAGTGGTAGATGTTCATGAACAGTATCAATAAGTTGATCATAGACGCTTTCTGGGATGTTATTAGAGAATAAGGCTGCTTGCCGTGCCGTATCATAATGACGTACTTTGGCGCTGAAGTTATGTTCTTTGACGGTAGCACTAAGGGTACTAGCCATCGTGTTTAGCACTTTACCATAAGTGTCATAAACTTTTGCGAATGCTTCTTGGCGTACCCGACGATCCTTGCTTTCCATAAGTGTAATAAAGCGTCCGTGGGTAATCTCCACTTTTTCACCATGTTCATTGACAACGGAAGGAAACTCCAAATCTGCGTTGTTAAGCAGTGAATAAGTTTTACTCGATGCATTTAACACTTCAGATGCTTGAGCGAGTAATGCTTCTTCTTTGTCAGAGAGAACATGAGGGCGGAAGCGTGTTAGCTCTTTCAACATTAGTTCATAAAGTCGAAGCTCTTGATTTTCTTCAAGGAAGCGTTTTAATTTTTCTTCGGGAATCGCTAAGATCTCTGGACGATAGAAGGAGAAGTAGCTACTCGCTTCTGTATGTAATGAGGATACCCGATCGTTATAAGCTTGATAATGGGCATTGGTTGTATCTTGATCGTACCGCATCCGAGCATAGACATACAATTTGCCTAAACGAGAACTGAGTTCATCTCGGAAGGAAAGTGCAGCAAGTAAATCACCGGATGATGCACCTAATTTACCGCGATAGTTTTCTAGTTGTGGGAGTTGTTGTTTTACTGCTTGATATTCCTGCTCCCAATCTTCATCTGTTGCAAAAATTTCTTCTAATCGCCACGTAAAGTTCGGATCAACTTCCGAACGAAGTGGCAAGCGTTTGGTTTCACTCATGTCATATCCTCCTTTGTTTTATTATAGCGTTTCTACATTTCAACGGAAAATGTACTTTTCGGAGAGAAAAGGGATTTCGAAAAGAAAGATTTTTTGGTAACTTGGTATAGACTCTATTTTTGCGGACCGGAGGAACCGCATGAAACCAATTACCATTTTGTATGAATATCACAATGTCAATCATTACCCCATCACGATGTTACTTGCATGGCCTAACGACATTTTATATGGTGCTCCCGTTCAGATCATCGAATTGACTCATGAGCCAGAAATGGTTTCAATCCGTGATCAGGCTGGAAACCAATTTGCAGTCGTGGTAGTCTATCCAAATGAGAGAATGCGTTTTGAGTATGAAGTAAAGCGGAGTCCTCGGAGAAGGCAAGAATTGAGTGATACCGAAAGAGAGTACTACTTGACGGCACAGGAAATCGGTAATTTTCCAGAAGAACTTGTACAACGGTATTTGGGAGAAAGTCGACATTTATCCACCGATCGGGAACAGGCCACTACCTTTTTTCAGGCATTGATTCGAGACTTTGCTTTTCAAGATCTAATCGCTCCAAGTCAGCGCATACAAAATCCATATCTCATACAGAAGCTAGAAAGTATTGACTTCGCTCGTTTGTTTGCTCTTTTATGTAGAAGATCAAACATTCCATGTCGAATTCTCTATGGTTCGCTTTCTGCTCGCATGTATCGTCCGCATGCATGGAATGAAGTCTACTTAGAGTCCGAGGGGTGGGTTCCGGTAGATGTAGCTTTGGGACGATTACACTCCAAACAACTGAAACGAGCGGATGAACTGTTTCTTCCGGATCAAAAATGGGAAGAGATGTTTGGTCATATACCAGAGGTCAGACCAATTTTTGCAATCCAGTTAGAAAGTGGAGACGAACCAAGTTGCGCCATATTTGACATGAAAGAGCAGTCTCCGACAGCTGATCAACTCTGGGGAATTGCGATTGAGATGGATAAGATTGCTTGGTATCCTCCTCCAGTACTTTTTTTGGAAGAAGAGACAAAGGCTTCTTTTGTTCCACGTTTGAAACGGATTTTGTACTTTTTCCTAATCCCAGAAATGTCTGCTAGACCTTTTCTTTTTTTCAATGGTGATTGGAAAGTGATTCGAACACCGCTTCTGGAATGGAGTTGGCGAAGTTGGATCTATACGAAAAATCTCTCGTCGGTTGCATTTCTTTTGTTTGCAGGTAGTTTTTTCTTTGGAGCGAACCTTTTACTTCTAAGTAAACTGCTTCTAGTTGCACTACTCAGTGGTGGAGTTAGTCAGTTAATCAAGGCATCACTTGGCATCAGAACCAAGTATCATTTACTAGGAACTGGTCTGTTTGGGCTCTTGATAGGGATACTTTTTGTTTTTGTATAGACCTCCGATGCTTTTGCAATTTGGGGCTAGGGCTGGTCAAGATTGGCTAAAAAGATTAATATAAGAACCGTGTATTGCTCTTTACGAAAGGAGAAAACCCATATGGTTTTTCGTTTACATGAACTGCGTGAACTAATTAAGTTAATTGATGAATCTTCTATTGATGAATTTGTTGTAAGTGATAAAGGGGCCAAAGTGGTCATTAAAAAATCAAGCGGTCAAACGTTGGCTACCACAGCTACCACACCAGCTGTAACCGCACCAGTCGAAAAGGCTGCTCCTGTTGCAGCACCAGTCGCTACACCGGCTGTAGTGGCACCAGTAGAGGAACCAACGAAAGCAGAACCAACTGAAGATTTAAGTCAGTATCATAAAATCGTCTCTCCGATTGTTGGTACATTTTATGCTAAATCTTCGCCTGATGCAGATCCTTTTGTCAAAGAAGGGGATCAAGTAAACAAAGATTCCGTCGTTTGTATCGTAGAAGCGATGAAACTGTTTAATGAGATTGAAGCAGAAGTAAGTGGAACGATTGTGAAAGTTCTCGTCGAAAACGGACAGTTGGTTGAGTATAACCAACCACTTTTCTTGGTGAAGACTAATTAGATAAAGGGAGTAAGCGGATGTTTCGAAAAGTATTAATTGCCAACCGTGGGGAGATCGCTGTACGAGTGATTCGTGCTTGTAAAGAGCTAGGAGTCCAGACGGTTGCAGTCTACTCAGAGGCGGATCGCGAAGCACTTCATGTGACCCTTGCGGATGAAGCATACTGCATCGGTCCAGCTCCTTCCCGCGATAGTTATCTACATATACCCAATCTTATCACGACTGCCAAACTGCTAGGAGTAGATGCCATTCACCCTGGCTATGGGTTTCTCTCAGAGAATGCTATGTTTGCTGAGCTTTGTGCTTCGGTAGGGATTCAGTTTATTGGTCCATCTCCAGAAGCGATTCAAAAAATGGGAGACAAGACAACTGCTCGTGATACGATGAAAGACGCAGGGGTTCCAGTTGTTCCTGGTACGGAAGGAATTATCGAGGATATAGATGAAGCAGAGAAGATCGCAACGGAGATTGGTTATCCGGTCATCGTAAAAGCAACAGCTGGAGGTGGCGGTAAAGGTATGAGAATCGTCCACAGTCGCGATGAATTGCGAAAAGCAGTTGCCCTTGCCCAAAAAGAGGCAGAGGCGAACTTTGGAAATGCTGGAGTGTATCTAGAGAAATTTCTTTTGGAACCTCGACACATTGAAGTGCAAGTATTAGCAGATAATCATGGAAATGTTATTCACTTAGGGGAGCGGGATTGCTCCATTCAACGTCGTTACCAAAAGTTGGTGGAGGAAGCTCCTTCTCCTGCACTGAATGCTGAATTGCGGGAAGAGATGGGACAAGCGGCAATCGCTGCTGCTCGTTCTGTTGATTACTCAGGTGTAGGAACGATTGAGTTTTTACTCGATAAAGAGGGTAACTTCTACTTTATGGAGATGAATACCCGAATTCAAGTAGAGCATCCTGTAACCGAGATGGTGACGGGAATTGATCTGGTAAAAGAACAGATTCGAGTAGCCGCAGGAGAAAAACTATCTGTTACTCAAGCAGATATACAATTTGATGGCTGGTCGATTGAATGTCGCGTCAACGCAGAGCGTCCAGACAAAAACTTTATGCCTTCTCCAGGACAGATCGAAAACTATCTACCACCAGGTGGAATGGGAGTACGAGTCGACAGTGCCTGTTATCCTGGGTATAAAATCCCACCTTACTATGATTCGATGGTTGCCAAATTGATTGTTTGGGGTAAAGACCGACAAGAAGCAATCGATCGAATGAAACGTGCTTTGAGTGAATTTGCGATTCAAGGTGTTCACACCACTATTCCATTTCATCAAAAACTTCTTCACCATCCAAAATTTGTGTCTGGAGATTTTCATATTCAGTTCTTGGAAACTCATAATATCAACGAGGTGAAGGTAGATGGAACCAGTGAAACAACCACATGAGATCGGTAAGATCGAGATTGCTCCAGAAGTGATTCAGATCGTTTCTAGCTTAGCTGCTATTCAAGTACCAGGTGTGGTAGGTCTGACGGGTGGCTTTGTTGGAGATATTTCACAATTGCTTGGAAGAAAAAACCTACGTCAGGGAGTACGTGTGGATCTTGGTAACGAGAATACCATTGAGATCTCTGCTATGGTAGAATATGGACATCGAATCCCAGATGTAGGTCGGGAGATCCAAGAAAATGTAAAATCTGCGGTAGAATCGATGACTGGAATTATGGTTCATCGCGTACAGGTACGCTTCGAGGGCGTTCGTCTACCACAGGCACCAAAAGAACAGAACGAAAAAGCCAACTCACGTATGAAATAGATTTTCCTCGATTGGTTGGTTGGAGGACAAAGCATGAGTCGAAGACTGGCACGTGAACTAGCAGTACAAGCTTTATATCAAAAAGAAGTCTATCCAGACTCAGAAGATATTTTGATCAAAGATCGTGAGAAAAAGTTGCCGGACACGGATCGAGCATTTTTCACTCGCATCTATTTGGGAGTGGAAAAACACCAATCCCAAATAGATGAGAATATCGCTCAGTTTCTCAAAAAGAGCTGGACGATCAATCGTCTCTCTGCAGTAGAGAGGGCTATCTTACGGATCGCTGTCTATGAGCTGCACCAAGAAGAAGAGATTCCCTCTGGTGTTATTCTCAATGAAGCAGTGGAGTTAGCAAAACGATTTAGTGGTGTTGAATCTGCTCGTTTTGTGAATGGACTACTTGGGAAACTGGCTCAAACGGAACAAGTAGAGATTTCAGAAGAACAGGATAGTGTGGATTAAAGCAAATGGAACCTAGCTCAAATGAGTTAGGTTCTTTTTCTGTAATCATATTTGTATATAGCGAGTTTTCATGGAGTTTTTGCATAGATATCGTAATGGTTGTAAATTTCGTTATATTTTATTAATATTGATAATTGTTCATATAAAAAATATATATAGGGGTTGGTCTGTTGAAAAAGAGGATTGCGGTGATCGGTGCTTTGGATACAAAAGGCAGCGACTATATATTTATCAAAAGTGAGATTGAACGTCGTGGTCATATAGCATACATAATTGATACAGGCATATTAGGCGAATCACCTATAACACCAGATGTATCCGCTGAAGAAGTAGCTCAGTCTAGTGGGATCACCCTTAGTGAACTTAGACAGCTACATGATAAAGGAAAAGCGATGGAGGCAATGACGAGAGGAGTTGCCATTGTTGTGAAAAGGCTCCATTTAGAAGGGAAAATAGATGCTGCATTTTCGATGGGCGGATCCAATGGTACGATTATAGGAACATCAGCGCTCCGTGCTTTGCCGCTAGGCGTTCCTAAATTAATGGTGAGTACAGTTGCCTCTGGAGATACTAAACCATATGTTGGGAACAGTGATGTCGTGATGTTCCCATCTATTTTAGATGTGTCAGGTGTCAACCGATTCAGTGCTCAAATATATGCAAATGCGGTTGGGGCTATTGTGGGTATGATCGAAACAGGCACTCCTGAGCTAGAACATAAACCTCTGATTACCGCTTCGATGTTTGGAAATACAACTACCTTAGTCAATCGCTGTAAAGATTTGATAGAGAAAAAAGGGTATGAGATGCTCATTTTCCATGCAGTGGGTACTGGCGGTCAGACAATGGATTCCCTTATTGAAAATCGTTTTGTAGATGGGGTTCTAGATTTGACAACCACAGAGCTCGCAGATGAGTTGGTTGGTGGTGTTCTTACTGCTGGACCTGATCGAATGAATGCAGCTGCCAAGTGGAGTGTTCCCCAAGTTATTGCACCTGGTTGTCTGGATATGGTGAATTTCTGGGGTATGGAAACAGTTCCAGAAAAATTTAGAGATCGACTACTTTATCCATGGAATCCCAATATTACGCTGATGCGAACCACTCCAGAAGAGAATGAGAAACTTGGAAAATTGCTAGCAACAAAGGCAAACCAAGCCAAAGGGGAAACAGCGATTTTCTTGCCATTAAAAGGGCTATCTGAGTTGGATTCTCCTGGTAATGAATTTTGGTGGCCTGAGGCGAATCAAGCATTATTTGATGCGATTAAAGATACGATTCGAGAAGATATCCCTGTCTATGAGTTAGATTGTAATATTAATGACGAAGAATTTGCAAAAGCAGCTACCGCTAAGTTGTTTGAAATACTAAAAAAAGAAAACGAGTTAACAAATGAGGGGGAAGCAGACAATGCCATTCATTCCACGAAATGAGGCTCTAAAAGCACTTCATCATAACATTGAAAAAGGTCTTCCTATCATTGGATGTGGTGCAGGAGCTGGGATTTCCGCTAAGTTTGCTGAACAAGGTGGAGCAGACCTTATTATCATCTATAATTCTGGTCGTTATCGAATGGCAGGTAGAGGATCACTGGCTGGACTCTTACCATATGGAGACGCTAACCAAATCGTGGTAGATATGGCTTCGGAAGTTCTCCCCATTGTGAAAAAAACCCCTGTTTTAGCGGGAGTATGTGGAACCGATCCATTCCGTCAGATCCCTCTGTTTTTAAAGCAATTAAAAGAAATGGGCTTTGATGGGGTACAGAATTTCCCAACCGTTGGGCTTTTTGATGGAAACTTTCGCCAAAACCTCGAAGAGACAGGGATGGGATATGATTTAGAAGTGGAGATGGTTCGAGAGGCTCATAAATTGGACATGCTCACCTGCCCGTACGTTTTTAATGAGGAAGAAGCGATAGCTATGACAGAAGCAGGTGCAGATGTATTAGTAGCCCATATGGGGTTAACTACGAAAGGATCGATTGGAGCACAGACAGCCCTGACTCTTGAAAAATCTGCAGAGCGAATTCAAGCGATCCATGATGTAGCGAAAAACATTAATCCGAATGTAATAGTGCTATGTCATGGAGGTCCAATAGCGGATCCTGGTGATGTAGAGCAAATTCTCGCTCTAACCAAAGGAGTTGCTGGGTTCTTTGGTGCGTCTAGTATCGAGAGATTGGCAACAGAAGTGGCAATTCAAGAACAAGTAGAAAAATTTAAATCTTTGGTGGCAACAAAAATCTGATAATCCCGATCCTATGTATTTTTCCGACACCTTACCAAAATAAAATTTGCGTGTAAATTGGTCAAAGCCTTTTGGCGTAATTCAGTGTTAAAAGGAGTAAAGATTATATGTGGAATCCCGTGGATACCCGTTTTTTTGCAAAGAAACTTCCAGTAGCCATTGCAGCCATCGACGACGGATCAGAAGCTAATTATATCCGTACTCTGCTTGAACAGCTCAATGTCGTTACGCTTTTGCACGCTATCGGTACACCAAATGATTTTCTGCAAGTCATCAGTCAAGAAGAAACTGCTCCTCCGTATTTGATCATCAGCGCTCATGGCGACGAAGGTGGCCTAATTTTTGGAGAATATATAGAGGAAATTGATGCATCCAGCTTGCAGGACGGGATTATGCGACCCTCTGTCATTGCAGAGACGATTTGCCTGCCCGGTACGGTGGTGATCAATACCGCTTGTTCAGCTGGTGTGAAAGAAGCGGGGGAAGCGTTTATGAATGGAGAGATTCAGGCGTACATTGCGGCCGACGAGGATATCACTGGAGAAACGACTTCCCTGTTTCTCATGCACTATTTCCATAGGGTGCTGAAGGGTGATTCAGTGGAAGAGGCGTGGGAACACGCTGCCTCCTATGATGAGGAAAGTCGCTTGTATCGTTTGTACTTGCGAGATGGCATATATAGAGTAGGAGAAGATGGGAAAAAGAGGATCATCAAAAGGTAGAAACACCAAATCCACACATATTGGACAAGCAGATTTCCCCATTTTTTAGTCAAATGTATTTTCAGCATCCAGTGGATCAAGGTAAAGGGAAGAAGAACCTGTTAGTATGGTTCTCTCTGCATTCAAAGAACTGTTGTCCATACATGCAAGCATCAGTCTCTTGAAGTGCGGAAGCACAAGATGAACAATAGCTTGTCATCCCCGAATTACCTGTATAAACGCAAAACGACTTGAGTTGCTACGTTTGTAGTCTCAAGTCGTTTTTTCTTTTATTGGATAAATGATATCAAAATTGATTGATACTCTTTCTATCCATAGGTAGAGAGAGCATCAATTCAGTACTTTTATTAGTAATTTTACACTAAGAAAATGAAATGAAGAAGATAATTTTACTCACCAGTATTTTTTAAAAATCGATTGCATAAAAATAAGTATACATCTATAATAATACAAAAACATCGAATGTCCTGATGAAGGAGTGCTCCAATTGAAAACAGCCATCATTGGTTCCACAGGCTATGGTGGGGTGGAATTGATTCGCTTACTTCAGCAACATCCTGAACTGGAATTGACTATGCTCATTTCTACTTCTCAAGCAGGAGTTTGTCTTCATCATGTATACCCGCATCTAGCACATTTAGCTTATGCCTACGAGGATTTCGATCTAGATCAAGTAACCCAGCAGGTTGATTTGCTTTTCTTTGCCACTCCTCCAGGGATCAGCAGTAAATGGACCCCTTTCTTAATTGAACAAGGAAAAATCGTCATCGACTTATCTGGTGACTTCCGCTTGAAACAACCAGATCTTTATAAAAAGTGGTATGGCATCCCTTCGGCACCAGAATCCTTGCTTCAAAAAGCAGTTTATGGACTAAGTGAATGGTATTCCAAGGATATACAAACAGCTTCGTTGATATCCAATCCGGGGTGTTATCCAACTGCCACATTACTTGCACTGCTTCCATTACTACAAGAAAACATATTAGATCCTTCTTCCATCATCATCGACGCAAAGTCAGGTGTGACAGGGGCTGGACGAAGTCTGAACCAGAAGATGCTCTATGGTGAAGTCAATGAGAACTTACGTCCTTATAAGGTAGATGGACATCAACATATACCAGAGATCGAACAATTTGCTTCTATTTTTGCTCAAAAAGAGATTACGGTTAGTTTTATTCCTCATCTCATACCTATGAATCGTGGGATTCTGGTATCTATTTACGGATCGTACATGCATAAATATACAAATAAACAACTCTACGAACTATATCAAGATGTTTATCGTTCGAGTCCATTTATTCGAATTCAACAAGAAGCGTGGCCAGAAACGAAAGCCGTTCAAGGGAGTAACTACTGCGATATTGGTTTTCATGTCGATGAGCGAACTGGACGAATTGTTGTCTTAGCTGCGATCGACAACCTGATGAAAGGAGCAGCTGGGCAAGCAGTCCAAAATGCCAATCTTCGTATTGGTTGTTTAGAGGAAACAGGGCTCCTATATTCTCCGCTATATCCGTGATGATAAAGCTTTTTATTGGAACTATACCACTCCGAGAATCTCGATCAGACTCACTCCGTTGCAGTGACAAAGTCGCTCTCTAGATCAAGATTCTCTCCGTTATTTTGATTTGAATAGCTTCTAATCTCTCTTTCTTCTTTCATTCTACATCTAAGGAGGATTTACGATGAGTACTGCTAGTTTGGTTGATTCATCCCTTTTTCAAATCTTAAACCAGCCAAAAATTACATCGCCCTTAGGATTTCGATCTGCTGGAATACATAGCGGGGTGAAGAGAAAAAGACCTGATCTTGGCGCTATTGTTTGCGAAGTACCAGCGAATAGCGCAGCAGTATATACAACCAATGCTTTTCAAGCAGCACCATTAAAAGTAACGCAAGAGAGTATAGGAGTAGAAGGGAAGCTACAAGCATTGGTGGTGAACAGTGGGAATGCCAATGCATGTACGGGAAATCGTGGATTACAAGACGCATATCAAATGAGACAAAAAATGGCAGAAAGTATCAATATTCCACCACACTTTGTGGGAGTAGCCTCTACTGGAGTAATTGGTCAGTTTTTGCCAATGGAGAAAATACTAAACGGGATGGACCAGCTTCATTCCTGCTTGGATGTAGAAGATGAAATATTCGCAAAAGCAATTTTGACTACAGATACTCGTATCAAACAAGTTGGTGTTCAAGTTGAGGTAGACGGAAAGCTCGTAACCATCACTGGGGTGGCGAAAGGATCTGGAATGATAAAACCAAATATGGCAACGATGCTGGGCTTTATTACGACAGATGCAGTGATTGAATCCGATCTACTACAATCTCTTTTATGGAAGACAACAGATGAGACATTCAACATGATCACCGTAGATGGAGATTGCAGTACCAACGATATGGTAGTAGTAATGGCTAGTGGATTAGTAGATCACTCCTCCCTTCATCCTAAACATCCGGATTGGCCTCACTTTCAAGCAGCCTTTCAATATGTTTGCCGGGAATTGTCCAAAGAGATTGCTAGAGACGGGGAAGGAGCTAACTGCTTAATCGAAGCCCATGTAAAAGGTGCAACAACTCAAGAGATGGCTCGTAACGTAGCAAAAGCAATCGTAGGTTCCAGTCTTGTAAAATCTGCTGTTTTTGGAGCCGATGCCAACTGGGGACGAATTATTTGTGCTGCTGGATACGGGGACTCACAGCTCAATCCTGATAAGGTAGATGTTTTTCTCGGACCAATTCAAGTAGTGGAAAATGGTTTACCAGTCCTATTTGATGAAGATAAAGCTGTCCAGCTATTAAAAAAAGCAAAAGTAGAGATCAAACTTCATCTGCATCAGGGAGAACACAAGGCAACTGCTTGGGGATGTGATCTTACTTATGACTACGTCAAAATCAATGCTAGCTATCGGACATAGGGAGTGAGTCTTTTGAAAGAGTTGGTTGTAATAAAAATAGGAGGAAGTGTTTTGCAAAACCTTCATCCTTCCTTTTTTACGCGATGTACCGAATTGATCAAACAGAATAAGTCTCTCGTTATTGTTCATGGAGGAGGCCCTTTTATCTCTCAACAGATGAAAAACATGGGTAAGTCCCCTCGATTTATTGATGGAAGGCGAATTACGGATCAAGAAACTCTAGATGTTGTTCAAATGGTATTGGCTGGTTCGGTAAACAAAAAACTTGTAAACCAGCTTCATTTAGCTGGGTTATCTACGATTGGATTGTCTGGAATAGACCTGCAAATTCTGCAAGTAAAACAAAGCGATCCTGAAATAGGTTATGTGGGGGAGATCGTGGATGTAAAGAAGGAAGCAATTGAACAGATGTTATCGCTAGGTTGGACTCCTGTGATTGCTTCGCTAGGAATCGATCATACTGGTCAAATATTCAATGTAAATGCGGATGAGGCGGCTTCTGCCATTGCCAAAGCGACCGGAGCCGAGGAACTGATTCTCGTAAGTGATGTGGATGGTATTTATATTCTGGAAGGTACAACAAAAAAAGTTCTTGCCGAAGCGACTCCGAGTTTAATCGAAGATTATATCAAAACAGGGCATATCTCTGGAGGAATGATTCCCAAAGTACGCTCTGGGATTCAATGTTTACAAGGTGGGATCAATAAGGTACAGATCATGAATGGATCCAATCCAACGGCTTTCCACCCAAATTCCGGAACATATTTAGTGAAAGAGAGGGTAGCCAAATGACTACTTTCCCTACTTATCAACGACATGATGTTTTGTTTGAATCAGGAAATGGTGCCATTTTAATAGACCAAGATGGCAAAGAATATCTTGACTTTGGTTCTGGTATTGGAGTGACCAATCTGGGACATAACCATCCTCGAGTTCAACAAGCAGTAATGAAACAAGTACAAAAACTTTGGCATACATCGAATCTTTTTTCCAACTCGCTACAAGAAGAGGTAGCTCAAAAATTAAATCACGTTAGTGGCATGGCGGCAGCTTTTTTTTGCAATAGTGGAGCCGAAGCGAATGAAGCAGCGATCAAATTAGCACGCAAATGGGCAAAAGAGAAAAAGTTGATTCAGGAACCACAGATCATTACGTTTCAAGGCTCATTTCATGGAAGAACGCTCGCTACTCTTACTGCGACAGGACAAGATAAAGTAAAGCTTGGTTTTGATCCCTTGCCTCATGGCTTTCGGATCTTACCTGCTAACGATATCGAGGCTGTGAAACAAGTAACAGGGAGTACCACCGCTGCTATTTTTCTTGAACTAGTACAAGGAGAAGGTGGAGTCATCCCTGTTGATCTGGAATTTGCTAGAGAACTTACTGCTTGGTGCAACGAAAAAAATATCTTGTTGATCATAGATGAAGTACAAACCGGAATCGGGCGTACAGGAGAATGGTTTGCCTATCAAAACTATGGTATTGAGCCAGATATCGTGACAGTTGCTAAAGGGTTAGGAAATGGATTTCCGGTGGGGGCAATGTTGGCAAAAGAACACTTGAAATCGGTTTTTGGTCCAGGCACTCATGGAACCACCTTTGGCGGAAACTATCTCGCGATGGCAGCAGCCAATGCTGTCTTAGATGAGTTCCAACAAACAAATCTTATATGGGAAGCGAAAGAAAAAGGGGAAAGACTTGCTCATCTGTTATCGACGAAACTAAAGGATATTCCCAATATTGCGGAAGTTCGTCACCTTGGATTGATGGTGGGGATTCAATGTAATATCCCAGTAGCTCCTATCATCAAGCAACTTCTAGAACAAGGATTAATAACGTTACCAGCTGGTGAGCGAGTACTGCGATTACTCCCGCCGTTGATCATCAAAGATCAGCAAATAACAGAAGCAGTATTGATTATAAAAAATGTACTGACACAGCAACATCAAAACCACATGAAATTGGAGGAGGCAGTTATATTATGAAAATGACAACACCTAATACTTATCAGCATTTACAAGGAAAAGACTTTTTGAACCTTACGGATCTTACACCTAGTGATTTATCGTTATTGTTAGAACTTGCGCACGATCTAAAAAAGAAACAGAAATCAGGCGAGCTGTACACACCTTTAAAAGGAAAAACATTGGCAATGATTTTTGATAAACCTTCGACGAGAACACGGATTTCATTTGAGGTAGGGATTATTCAATTAGGAGGAGCAGCGCTTCACTTGCAACGCGATGATTTACAACTTGGACGGGGAGAGTCGGTAGAAGATACCGCTCATGTGTTATCTCGTTATGTAGATGGGATTTTGATTCGAACCTTCCATCATGAGTTAGTAGAATCATTAGCTCAAGCTGCTACGATTCCTGTTATCAATGGTTTGACCGATCTTGTTCATCCTTGCCAAATTTTAGCGGACTTTCTAACCATACAAGAGAAAAAAGGAGACCTTGCTGGACTAAAATTGGCCTATCTCGGTGATGGAAACAACGTAGTACATTCGCTTATGCATGGTGCTGCGATGACCGGAATGGAGTTGACGATCTGTACACCACAAGGATATGAGCCTTTAGCTCAAATCTGGGAAGAGATTGGGGAATTAGCAGAGCAAACAGGGGCAGAGATACAACTCGTCCATGATCCTTACATAGCGGTACAAGGCGCAGATGTCCTCTACACCGATGTGTGGGCTAGCATGGGACAGGAAGAAGAAAAGCAAAAACGACAGAAAGACTTTGAAGGTTTTCAAGTTACTCCTACGCTGATGGCATTAGCCAAAGAAGATGCCATCTTTATGCACTGCTTACCAGCCTACCGTGGACTCGAAGTAGCAACCGAAGTAATCGATGGATCACAATCCGTCGTATTTCAACAAGCGGAAAATCGGCTCCATGCTCAAAAGGCGCTGCTTGTAGCGTTGTTAGGAAAATACAGGTGAAGAGGGTTTATAGGCAAAGAAGAATCGTGGAACTTCTTCAGAATTAAAACCTTATGTTTTACAGAAATATTAATGGAAAAATAGACAGATCTTGGATCAAACAGAAGAATCTGTATTCTTTTTACGCTTCAACTGTACTTTTTCCAGATTCCTTACATGTTCAGCAAGAAGTCGAAGTACTAGCAACTAATGGTTTGGAGACATTCGTTATTTCATAGACCCACTACTCAAACTTAGGTTTTAAGTCCTTTGGCAAGGAGCATTGAATTGGATGACTCCCACTGACTACTTCATTTGTGGGAGTCATCCGCCTTATTCTCTTTTTTCATCTCTTCTCGATTGTTTCCTTCCACTTCATCCATCTTCTCTGCTATCTCAAACACATCGAAGGTATCAGGAGCAAAACGGACATCTGTTAAAAATGTTCCTTTTTCATTGGTTTGGTTATCTTCCTGTGCCATTTTTCATCTCCTTATAATGGGACTGAGGTAAAGAAACGTAAATGATAAATTCCTATCGATTCTGCAAACTCTCCCAATAGTCTAGCCAACCAAAAGCTAAAAATACTAGTTTCTACAAGAGTCAAAGGTAAGTTAAAACGAAAATCTGGGTAGGAAGCGATGAAAGACTCATCAAAAAACACCAACCTTTTTCAAAACCAATTTGGAAAGGATGGTGTTTTTTGTTTTTGGGAATTTTGATTCGACCTTGGTTTAGTTTCCAAAGTTAGGTAAAACACTTGATAAATTAAAGATTTCCATTTAAGTTCATGTTAGAGTTTAATGCTTGCCAATCATTCTACACCTAGTTCAACCCAACTTTGTTCATACCCTCTAATCAACTTTCAGACCCAATGAATGCGCTTTCATTTCAAAAAATGTTCTATTCTATAGAAGAAGGAGGCAACAAGAGTGCTGGATCAGCGGGCATCTACCTTACTACATTTTCTTATTACCCATCGTACGATGACGATAAAGCGCTTGGAAAAAGAACTAAATTGTTCTAGACGCCAAATTACGTATGACTTACAGAAAATCAATGTTTGGCTCACAGACGAAGGGCTTCCCCCTATTCGGAATGAGCGCGCTCAAGGGCTTGTCGTCGATGCTAGTATTCAAGCATTTCTTTCAGAAAAACTTCCGAAGGTAGATGACCAAACATATACTGCGTCACCCGAGGAAAGAAGAGACCTTATCCTGATCAAGACATTTATGAGTCCAGAGTATTTGTCGGTAAACCATTTTACTTCGCTTTTGAAAGTGAGCCGAAATACGACTTTGACAACCATTAAACAGGCAGCTGAGCTCGCTGCATTGCGGAATGTCAAACTAGACTATTCCAGAACTCACGGATATCAGTTTATTGGTGACGAGTTGGAAATTCGTCGCTTCATGATGAGGTGTGTGTCAAAATTCATTCGATATCCTGAAGGCGTTCGACTTTTACAGAATGTATATGATGCTGATTACGGCAAGGACTCTTTTCAGACAAAATATGATCGTATTTACATGCTTTTAAAAAAAGCAGAACAATTGTTATCGGTCACATATATCGAAGAAAAGATGAAAGAAGTTGCTTCCTTTTTAGTCTTCCTTACTTCTAGGATACGTAACGATCAAAAAGTAGAGTATCCTTTTGATATGAAAGAAGTGATTTATAAGTGGGAAGAGTTTCAGAGTGTCTCGTGTCTCGTGTCAACTCTAGGTATTACACCAGACTCAGATGAACATCTTTATGTAGCCATGACACTTCTCGGTCTGCAAGTGAAGGATGGAGAGCTGCCGCTACATGAGCCTGTGAACCATAATACGCTTTTTGCATTAACAAAAGCGATCATTCAGGAATTTGAGATACTTGCCTGTGTCTCCATTCCTCAGAAAGAGAAATTGGCCAACTCGTTATACCTTCATATCAAACCGGCATATTATCGATTGCTTTTCCATATTCCGCTTGTGAATCCTTTGCTTGCTCAGATCCAAGAGGAATATGCAGACTTATTTGTTCTCGTGAAGCGATCTCTCAAACTACTTGAAGAATATGTAAAACGCCCAATGTCAGATGAAGAAGCTGGTTATATTACATTGCATTTCGGATCATTTGTCGATCCAACGGACATACAGCTTTCTCGCAAAAATGCCGTGATCGTCTGTCCAAATGGTATTGGTGCTTCCAATATGCTCAAGTATCAAATAGAGAAGCTTATTCCGGAAGTAGATATATCGGCAGTGCTCTCTCTAAGTGAGTATGACTTTGAGAAAGAAGATGAATATGACCTATTGTTTTCGACCGTTTCCTTTCAAACATCTAAGCCGTTAATCATCGTCAATCCTATTTTAACTGCACTTGATAAAGCCCGAATTCTTCAGGAGGTCGACTTCCATTTACTAAAGAAAACGGATACAAAACAACCAAGTGTTAATCAAATTATGGAGATTGTGAAGCTTTTTACCACCATACATGACGAAAGGGGATTATATGAGACCCTAACGGATTTGCTAACAGGTAGCACCGTTGCTCATTTTAGGAGGTACAAACCAGTGATTCGAGATTTGTTAAAGATCGAAATGATTCAAATAAAAGATAGAGTGGAGAATTGGCAGGAAGCTGTTCGTTTTGCGGCTGCCCCAATGCTGGATATTCAAGCAATTAACCCTGAATATATTGAGGCGATGATTGAAAATATTGAAAATCTTGGTCCTTATGTGGTCATTGCGCCTCATGTTGCGATCCCGCATGCTCGTCCTGAACAGGGTGTCAAAAAATTAAGCATGAGTTTGTTAAAACTGAATGAGCCTGTTTCCTTTACTTCTGGTGGAGTAAGCAAGGATGCTCAGTTAATTTTTGTACTAGCAGCTGTAGACAATGAGTCACATCTAAAGGCTTTAAGTCAACTTACGGAGCTTTTGGAGGAAGAAGAAAACATTGATGAGATGTTAAACATAACAAAGCCAGAGGGCTTTCTACCATTGATTCAAACCTATAGTGAACGATAGAAGGAGATGACATGACATGATTTCGATCGTAACGGTATGCGGGAATGGCATTGGCAGTAGCCTCATGCTGAAAATGAAGATTGAGGAAATTTGCAACGAACTTGGTATTGCTGCACAGATTGAGACTTCGGACTTTAACGGTGCAAAAGGGAAAGAGTGTGACTTAATCGTTACCGTGGAAGAACTTGCACAACAATTTGATCAGACTACTCAACGTGTAGGTGTTGTTCGCAGTTACATCAATAAGAAGAAAATCAAAGCGGACATAGCAGAGTTATTACAAGAGGTTTCCAACGATAAAAAATAAATGGGTCTTTAGGAGGTATCACGATGAGCTTTTTCACCGGACTTTTAGAACTTCTTAAGGATGTTTTCTCTGAGCCTGCCTTACTTATCGGTTTAATGGCTTTTGTAGGTCTCGTTTCGTTAAAACAGCCATTTCATAAGATCTTAACGGGTACACTCGGGCCGATCCTTGGGTATATCATGCTGAGCGCAGGTGCTTCCTTCATTGTTGACAACCTTGAACCTCTAGGGAAAATGATTGAAAAAGGATTCAATATACAAGGGGTTGTCCCTAATAATGAAGCGGTTGTAGCAACAGCTCAACAACTCCTCGGCGTTGAGACGATGTCTATTTTGCTAGTAGGTCTTATTTTGAATATCGTGATCGCTCGTGTTACGAAATATAAATATGTATTTTTAACTGGTCATCATAGCTTTTTTATGGCATGTCTATTATCGGCCGTTTTAGGTGCTTCAGGGCTTTCTGGAATATTGTTAATTGCAATCGGTGGATTTATTTTAGGTGCATGGAGTGCGATCTCTCCTGCCATCGGACAAAAATACACGTTAAAAGTAACGGATGGCGATGATGTAGCCATGGGTCACTTTGGGAGTATTGGCTACTATCTGTCTGCCTGGGTTGGCAAGTTTGTCGGCAAGCCTGAGGATAGCACGGAAAAAATCAAAATTCCTGAAAAATGGGCGTTCTTGCGAAACACGACGATCTCCACAGCACTTACGATGACAGTGATCTATTTAATTGCCGCAATTGCAGCGGGACCCGAATTTGTATCTACGCTATCAGACGGAAAATCTCCGTATCTATTTGCCGTAATGAGTGCCTTGCAATTCGCAATCGGTGTGGCAATTGTATACAACGGGGTTCGCATGATTTTGGCTGACTTAATTCCGGCATTTCAAGGGATTGCCACGAAAATCATTCCAAATGCCGTTCCAGCTGTGGATTGTGCTGTTTTCTTCCCATATGCCCAAACAGCCGTAATCATTGGTTTTATATGTAGCTTTGTTGGAGGCATTATCGGTATGCTTATTCTCGGGTTTGCTGGTGGAGTTCTCATTATTCCTGGTCTTGTTCCTCACTTTTTCTGTGGTGCAACTGCAGGGGTCTATGGGAATGCTACTGGAGGACGTAAAGGTGCCATAGTAGGTTCCTTTGTGAATGGCTTAGCGCTTGCGTTCTTGCCAGCCCTTCTGCTTCCTGTGCTGGGAGAACTAGGATTTTCTAATACAACATTTGGGGACCTCGACTTTGCTGTACTTGGGATCTTACTTGGTCAGGCAGGACAAGTGTTTACTACAACAGGTATTTATGCAATTGTCGCTCTACTCGTGCTAGTGCTTTTTATTCCAAACTTTATCAAAACCAAATCAGTCACACTAAATCACGTAGAAGAAGAGTAAACCACTTTAGGAGGAACTTTTCATGGGAAATGCATCCGCAAAATTGGAAAATTTAAAAGTAAAAGTATATGCAGACGGTGCGGTACTCACAGACATGCTGGAAGCTTATCAAACAGGCATCATTAAAGGATTCACCACCAATCCTTCGTTAATGAAAAAAGCAGGGATACCCAACTACGAGAACTTTGCCAAAGAAGTACTCACTCATATTACGGATTACCCAATCTCCTTTGAAGTTTTTTCTGATGACTTTGACGTCATGGAGCAAGAAGCAGAGAAAATCAACAGTTGGGGAGATAATGTCTACATTAAAATTCCGATTACCAACTCCCTAGGAGAATCGTCCATTCCATTAATAAAAAAGCTTTCCAGTAAAGGAATGAAGTTAAACATCACAGCTATCTTGACTTTGGATCAAGTACGAGAAACTGTTGATGCTTTCGCTCCTGGAACAAACAATGTCGTATCTGTGTTCGCTGGCCGAATTGCGGACTCAGGCGTTGATCCAATCCCGACCATGAAGGAAGCCGCACGAATCTGTGCTGAAAAGAAAGGAACGGAACTCCTATGGGCGAGCCCTCGTGAACTATTAAACATATTTCAAGCGGAAGAGTGCGGCTGTGCGATTATCACATGCTCTCCTGATATATTAAAGAAACTCCCAAACGTAGGAAAAGATCTGGAACAAATCTCACTACAAACGGTAAAAATGTTTAATAAAGATATTCAGGCTCTTGGGTATTCGATCATTTAATTATTGCCTGCATTGGATATACGATCTACCAAAACAAAGCTAGGATGGTTTATCTCCTAGCTTTGTTTTAATATGTTTTGGTAACTATGTTAAACATACTTTATTCATAAGGTTCGTGATCATATCTCCAGTTTCTCCCTGATACTTGGATGGGAACGACATATGTTCGAATACGCTTCATGATACGTTTTGTACTGTATTGTCTGTGTAGACTTTTTCTTTCTCTCGGATGGACGATAGTGTCTCTTCCAGTTCAACCAAGGAAAGGTTAGAGGTGTACACAGTAGGTAGCCGCTTGGTCATGTGGTTTTGTAGGATTACGCCAAAAACGTTGTCCCGAATCAACCATGTAAGGACTCATACCGATGTCATCTAATATCAAGACAGGCATGGTAAGCGATTCTATTTTCTGGCTGACAGATGAACTTACTCCGCTATTCCGGATGGATTCGCCGATTGCTTCTTGGTTGTATTCGGTTCAGGAAGAAGTAGATTGAGGATAGCAGCTACTACTAGCGCAACAATGGAGAAATAAAAAGACAAATCATAACTCCCAGTTTTATGGTGAATCAGACCTGGCAAATAAGCCCCTAAGGCAGAACCTATCTGATGACTGAGGAATAACCAACCGATGATGAATCCGATGGAATACTTTTGAAAATATTGGGTGGCCAGCATCTGGGTAGGTGCTACCGTTGCAAAATCAACCAAACCAAACAAAATTGAAAATACAAGTAATAGATATGGTTGATGACTGTATATCAAGATGACAAAAGCGAGTGCACGTGTAGCATATAACAGAAAGAGCATTTTTCTATTACTCCAACGATCGGCAATTATACCGGAGACTAGTATGCCCACAATATTAAACCCGGCTAATAAACTAATAGCGGCACTAGTTACACCTGTGGAAAATCCGTGTTGATGGGAATATGGGATAAGATGAGTATCCATTAAACCAGTAGTCGTAAATCCACAAATAAAAAACGGGAAAATCAGAAACCAAAACTTTCGGGTACGAAAAGCTCTCGAGTTTGCATAACTCCCATTTTTTTGATCTTCTTCGCTTTTTGCTTCTTCCTTACCATCGCCTCCAATTGGTTGTAAATTCTTTTCCGAAGGATGATTTCGTAGGAACCATAATACAATGGGAAACACAAACAGCATTAAAAATATGCCTAAAATAACCACTGTCACTTTCCAATCAAACCAGTGAATCAATAGGAGGGAGCCGGGAACAAGAAGCATTTGCCCAGCACCAAACCCTGCCTCGATCATACCAAAAGCAAGACCTCGTTTTTCATTGAACCAATTAGTTACGACAACGGTTGCAGCTACATTCGATGCTCCTCCCACGCCAATCGAAGCAACGACACCATAAAGGATAAACAATTGCCAAGGAGAAGTAACAAAATAAGTGAAGAGGATACTAATTCCAACGAGTAAAGTACTATACGATATAATAGTCCGTGTCCCGAAACGATCTACCAACCTGCCGATTACTGGTTGAGAAATACCATAGACAAGGAAGCTTAAAGTAGAAATAAGAGAGATAGTCCCCCTGTCCATTGAAAAGTCTTTCTCCCATGGTTCAATAAACGCTCCAAAGGAGAGACGAACTCCTTGTACAGCTAATAAAGCGAAAAAGGTTAGTAGTAAAACAATCCAAGCATAGTGTAGTTTTCTATTCATAGTTCCTCCTTATCAGAAAAATTGGCGTTATAATTCTAAATCCCATCGTTCTTCTACCAGATTTTGCCCCCACAGTAATCTCGCTTCTTTGACATGTGAGATTTCAAATCCAAATTTTTGATACAGTGGTCGAGCTGTTAACATATTGCTTGCTGTCCATAGAAAAACTCGTTCATATTCCTGCTCTCTACAATAATCAACGAGGGTTTGTAGTAGTTGAGTGCCAACCCCTTTTTGACGAAAAGATCCCTCTACCAAAAACCACCTTAGCTGTACTGTTTTTTCGTCATACTTCACTAGTCCTACACAACCTACAAACTTTCCTCCACTCTCGGCAATCCAAATCTTTTCAATATCCGAATCAAATGTCTCTTCAAGATACTCTGAAAATGTTTCATCCCATTCATGAGATTCTGCATAGAACACTCGTTGCCTTTCGATCATGGTCTGTACATCTTCGGATAAATAATAATCTCTGATAGACACCACTGGTTCTTTCGGATGGAGATGATGAGATAAGATATTCTCAATGGTTTTCATTGAATTTACGAGCTTTTCTCGTCCTTCTATCTCCAAATCATTCAAGATGTAGTCTACTTGTTGATTTGCTTTTTCTTCTAACTTTTTATAAATTGTATGACCAAAAGTAGTTAGAGAAATCAAATGATTACGGCCATCATCGTTACACTTTTGCTTCGAGATCATTCCTTCTTTTTCAAAACGTTTTAAAATTCTACTCATATATCCACGATCTAAGTTCAGATTTTCTTGTAACACCTTAGCGGTACAGTTATTTGTATGATAAAGCTCAAATATAACTCGTATTTCTGTTAATGAAAAAGGGCTGTCATAGATATGTTCGTGCAAAAAACCAAGGACTTTTGTATAAAAACGATTAAACTGTCTGAATTCTAAACCGTAAGATGATATGTCATTTGTCATATAGACGATTCTCCCCTCCTGAATAGTGGACTTTTTCAACTGATAATTTTTATTATAGGGAAAATAGTTGCTTGAATCAACTTTTAGAAAGGTAAAAATTTTAGAATCAAAGCATTCTGTGATCTAACTTTGGGTTAATGGTATTGGGAAAGGGAATATTGGTTGGGAAAGGAAAAGGATATCCAAACCAAACTCCCATGTTTATTTGTGGGAGTTTTCTTCAGATCCTTTAGATATATTTTCTTGGTTGTTTTCTTCCATTTCCACTTCATCCATACTCTTAGCCACCTCAAACACATCGAAGCTATCTGTTACAAAACGAATATCTGTCAGAAAGGTTTTCTTTTATTGTTTTGTTTATTTTTCTTAGCCATTTTTTCAATCATTTGAAAGGGGATAGTATAATGTAATTTCTCCTGTTTTTAGGAGATATGTTTGGCAGATTGATTCCTTGGGACAAATCAGTAAGATTAAGTATATTTGTCTATCCTATAAAAAACGCAGCTACCTTATTTAGAGGTAACTGCGTTCTTCAGACTAATTCGTTTTTTATAACTGGCTATATGATCACGTAAGTAACAAAATGAGAAAAAAGGGGATTATTATAATAAGTTCCCTCTGCTAGAAGTCTTAGATTCTAATCAAAGTAGATACCTATAGAGAATTGTGGCTAATCTTGTCTACAAACATTATGAATCCCCTATCTCTGGCTGAGATAGGGGACCAGGTACACTAGACCGAAGTATGACTACTTCAGGCGGCTAATCTTGCCTCGCAGAACACCCTTCACCCACTCCGGGTAGCCACCACGGAGGAGCTTCTTGGCGGTGTTCTTGTCGAGGCCCTCTACGTAGTCGTAGAGAGCGTCGATGTCGTGGTTGCGGACGATCCGATCCAGCTTGGAGTCCCTCATGCTGCTACCGAACATGATGTACCCTTCCTGTAGGGCTCTTTGCTCAACATCTTGTTGAGAGCCTTATAAAAAGTATACCAAATGGAAATTTAATATTCAATTATATCTGATAATTAATTTGACATCTGCTATAAAACCTTCGAGATAGAAATTTTCTCCTTAATAAGATTAACATGAAAAAAGACTTATCGAGAGCCTCGATAAGTCTTTAACAAAACTAAACTTACTTATAAATTTGGGCTCCTGTCTCTTTGAACTCTTCCGCTTTTTCTTTCATACCTTCTTGAGTGGCATCTTCTAAGCTCATCCCATTTTTTTCAGCATATTCACGAATATCATGGGTGATACGCATACTACAGAATTTAGGACCACACATGGAGCAGAAGTGTGCTGTTTTAGCTGGCTCAGCAGGTAGTGTTTCATCATGGAATTCACGTGCACGCTCAGGATCAAGTGAGAGGTTAAATTGATCGATCCAACGGAATTCAAAGCGTGCTTTTGACAGTGCATCATCCCGTTTTTGAGCACCTGGATGACCTTTGGCCAGATCAGCTGCATGAGCAGCAATTTTATAGGCGATTACGCCGTCTTTGACATCATTTTTATTAGGTAGTCCCAGATGTTCTTTTGGTGTCACGTAACATAGCATTGCTGTTCCAAACCAACCGATCATCGCAGCTCCAATTGCCGAAGTGATATGATCATAGCCTGGAGCGATGTCAGTCGTGAGTGGACCAAGGGTATAAAATGGGGCTTCCTGACAAATCTGTTGTTGAATATCCACGTTTTCTTTAATCTTGTGCATGGGCACATGACCAGGTCCTTCAATCATTACTTGTACATCATATTCCCAAGCGATTTTCGTGAGTTCGCCCAGTGTTTCTAGCTCTGCAAATTGTGCTTCATCATTGGCATCTGCGATAGAGCCTGGACGTAATCCATCTCCTAACGAGACGGAGATATCATAGGTTTTCAAAATCTCGCAAATCTCACGAAAATGAGTATATAAGAAGTTCTCTTGATGATGGGCGAGACACCATGCTGCTAGAATCGAACCACCACGAGAAACGATCCCGGTCACTCGTTTTGCTGTAAGCGGAATATAGCGAAGTAGGACACCTGAATGAATGGTGAAGTAATCTACTCCTTGCTCCGCTTGTTCGATTAAGGTGTCTCGATAAATTTCCCAAGTGAGATCTTCCGCTTTTCCATTTACTTTTTCCAACGCTTGATAAATGGGAACGGTGCCCACTGGAACAGGAGAATTGCGAATTACCCACTCACGGGTAGTATGAATGTTTTTGCCAGTGGACAAGTCCATAAGGGTATCTGCACCCCAGCGAGTTGCCCAGGTCATTTTTTCTACTTCTTCTTCGATCGAAGAGGAAACAGCGGAGTTTCCGATATTGGCATTAATTTTAACGTGAAAGTTTTTTCCGATAATCATCGGCTCTGATTCAGGATGGTTAATGTTGGCTGGAATAATAGCACGCCCTGCTGCTACTTCGTCCCGAACAAACTCAGCACTCATATTTTCACGAATCGCAATATATTCCATTTCTGGAGTAATGATTCCCTTTTTTGCATAGTGCATCTGGGTTACATTTTTTCCAGCTTTTGCCCGTAAAGGACGATAGTTGGTATGAGGAAATACTTCTTGTTGATTGATTTTATCCTCTGAGCGATATCCATTATCGATCGGTAATACCTTGCGTCCGTCATACTCTTCCACATCTTCACGCTCTAAGATCCAGGCATGACGAAGTTTAGCAAGTCCTTGACGAATATCTTTGTTGATATTGGGATCTGTATAAGGACCGCTCGTATCATAGACGTAGATAGGCTCGTTAGGAGTTTCGCCGCGCCAATCATGTGTAGATGAAAGCTTAATTTCACGCATTGGAACTTGAATATCAGGGCGCGATCCTTGTACATATACTTTTTTGCTAGCTGGAAAAGAGAAAGAGTTCATGGAACCAAGTCCTCCAATTTTTCTCGAATTCGCAACTCATATGCTCTACAAGGAACTACACCATGCTAAGGGATAGATATACGAACGGTATATGATCTGGAGAGGTCCAAAATGATAGGCGAGCTAAGTGAAAGACTCTCATAGAAAAGTAGAAAACGACCATAGAGAGTCGATCTATACAAGTCTAATTGAGAAGATTCATTTTGGGTAAAGATAATAAAAAAGCCGCACGCCAGTTGCGTACGACTTCCGATGTTGAAAGAATGGAAGAAAAGTTAGAAAAGACGATATACGTCAATCCCTACGCTGGCATTATCCAGATCAGGTTACCGGTCGGTGGCAGAGTTCTCCACCCTCTCAGCCTGGCTATCTCCAAGCTCCCGTTTTTTAGAATATGTAGTTGCGTTGCAGTATTTACGGTAGCATAGTTTATTCAGGGGGTCAATGGATTTTATAAAATATCATGAGTGATTATACTTGATCACATTGGATCAATATATCTAGTCCCATATCCCAATGATAATCAAAAGAGTGTTGAGAATAGTGAGGCCCCATAATAAGAGGATATGAGTCCGATATGGATTTTCGCGGTCTAATTTCGTAATTTCAATATTTTGTTGAGGTGAAATTTGTTCATCATGGGATTCTATATTTCCAGACTTTATTTGTGTTGTATGCTTTTTCAATAAATTTTCTAATTCATTTTGATATATTTCAACATGTGATACGCCCATACTGTCTAAATGAATGGTATTTCTTTTAGAGTTTCGATGAATTAAGTATTCATCACAATAGTGGTCTACAATATGATTTGTTTCTTCACGACTATAGCCCAATTTTTCCCCAATTAAATAGGGATCTACTTCCTTACTTGAAACGCCACCTACATATTGGTAAAGACATACGAGAAAAAGTTCTTTTCTTTGCTTTATTTCTTCGATCTTGGACATGGTCCACCTCTATCTATTGTTTTCTTAATATTATTAAAACATAAAAGTATAGTATAGAACATGTCTTTCGAACCTGCTTATTTGAAGGAGGTTTGTTGCTTGTAGACTGACTATTTTAAGATCTTTAATTAAATTTGAGCTTACCTATGTTTGTTTAACATCCATCCTAGTTGTACATAAATATAACAGTTTATCACAGTCTAATACTTAAGGATTTAAAAGGAGGGGTGTGCTATGAGACGTATATCTCATCCAGATAGAAGTCAAATAAAAAGAAGTCTTTTGACTGAAACAGAAGTAAAGCAAACGAAAGCGGACGGCAATCCCAATCTATCAGAAGATATAATACAGAATTCAGCTATAACAGATGATCTGATCTCTTCTAAAAAGAGTGATTGTATTGCTCCCAAATTAGATGTGTCCAGCATTGAAAAATTGATGAAATCACATGATTTTGTTCAATTTACGTGTGGTCCTGATCACAATATACAAGTTTCCTATATTCGTACCCTAATTGATCAGGATTTGCTACAACGAGACATTTTGCGTTATTTAGATACAGAGTACAAAAACCTAAATGAAATTGAAAATATCATTTCTGTTCAAGGAAAAATGATAACAGATCAGGTTCAAAAAGTAGAAAAGGCGATGTTAGAAGGAGGTTGTCTCATTCAGATAACATTCGATCCATCTTCTTACTTACTTGTACCGATTGGAAAAACAGAACACCGAACCATTGGTATACCAGAAGTAGAATACAGTGTGGTCGGACCAAAAGATTCTTTTGTTGAATCGAAAGATGTAAACATAAGTCTGATTCGCAGACGGTTACCACTCTCGGATTTTCAACTGAAAGAACTCATAGTAGGAAGGTTAACCAAAACAAAAGTAATTGTTATGCATATTGCTGGATTGGCTAATTCTCAGCTAGTAGATACTGTAGTAAACCGTATCCAACATATTGAGTATGATCATATTTTGGATAGTTCGTATATAGCTCAGCTGATTACAGACAACCCTAACTCTATTTTCCCTCAAGTAATTAACACAGAACGTCCTGATCGAGCCGTTGCAGCTCTAACGGAAGGGAAAGTAGTAATCGTGGTAGATGGTGCATCTCAAGTCTTGATTGCCCCCACAACGGGACTAGAATTCATCTCCGCATTTGAAGACTATTTTTTAAATTGGATAGTCGCGTCTTTCTTTCGTATTGTTCGGCTATTTGCTGTCATCTTCTCGATTATGGCTACTCCTAGCTATGTGGCGATTCTTACTTATCATTATCAGATGATCCCGATGGATCTTTTGGCGACCTTAGTTAGCTCTCGTGCAGATATCCCCTTTCCACCCATTGTGGAGGCACTTATCTTGGAATTTGCGATTGAACTATTACGAGAAGCAGGAGCAAAGCTCCCTACCAAAGTCGGTCAGACGATCGGTATCGTGGGTGGTATCGTGATTGGAACTGCTTCAGTGGAAGCAGGTTTGACCAGTAATGTTCTCTTAATCATCGTAGCAGTGGGAGCTTTGGCTTCTTTTACCACTCCAATTTATACCATGGGTAATACCATCCGGGTTTTGCGCTTTCCATTTCTTATCTTTGCTCAACTTTGGGGATTATTAGGTATCATGATCAGCTTAGGATTTCTCATTGCTCATTTGTTACGGCTTCGATCCATGGGTAATCCCTATTTAGAGCCGATAGCGCCATTCCGTTTTCGGGATTTTAAAGATGCCATTATCCGTTTACCATTTTCAATGCAAAACAGACGTCCGATTGAAACCTTACCGAAAGACAAAAATCGGTTTGAGTCTAACAAGAGTTAGGAGTTATTCCCATGTCTTACAGCGTGGTCAAAAAAGAAGATCAAGTGTCTCCTCATCATGTGTTTTTTGTTATTCATGGGATGCAAATCGGAGTGGGGATGCTTGGATTTGAACGCATCGTTGCTGAGCATGCCGAACAAGATGCATGGATTTCGGTCCTGCTTTCCGGTCTGGCACTTCATCTTATTTTATGGATGATGTATAAAATTTTGGAACGGGGTAAGGGAGATATTTTTCAGATTCATCATCAGATGTTCGGCAGGGTATTCGGTAATATCGTGAGTGGAATTCTGTTTTTTTACGTAGCTGCGCTATTTGTGAATACATTACGGTCGTATGAGGAAGTAATTGAAGTTTGGATGTTTCCGCAATTAAATACTTGGTTTTTTAGTGGGGTTCTTGTCATTCTAGCGTTCTATTTTGTTGCTGGTGGTTTTCAAGTAGTAACAGGAATTGCGATCTTTAGTCTGCTGGTAGGATTACCGTTGGTATTATTAGAATTTTATCCTCTGAAAGAGGCGCATTTTATTAATCTTTTACCAGTGTTGAATCATTCATGGACAGACATGTTGCTCTCCACGAGAAGTATGACTTTTACTAATTTAGGAGTGGAGTTTCTCTTGTTTTTCTATTTATATATTAAGGAGCCAAACAAGAGTAAAAAGTGGGCACATTATGGAGTGGCTTTTACCACTTCCATTTATCTCCTCTATCTTTTGGTTGCCATTACGTATTTTTCAGCAGAAAAATTAAAGATTACCGTTTGGGCAAGTTTAACATTATGGAAAACAGTAGATTTGCCTTTTATTGATCGGTTTGAATACATGGGAATTGCGATCTGGTTATTTGTCATCCTATCCAACCTGGCTTTAACTCTATGGTCGGCACAACGATATTTTCAAACCTTTTCCAAAGTGAGTCCTAGAAAAATAACATTGTTACTTTGCATCATCATGTGGATTACGAGTAATCTCTTTAAAGGACGCATTGAAATTAATTATTTTACTAATTTTTTAAACCAATTTGGGTTTTATTTTTTATTTATTTATATTCCATTCCTGTTTCTCCTTCAACGCTTGATTCAAAAAATGAGGAGCACGACAAATGCGAAAGTGGATTAGGGCATTTTGCATCATTTTACTTGTTTGTACTTCAGGATGTTTGCCTACATATACCATAGAGGACATTCAAATCATGCAGGCTGTTGGATATGACTATGTAGATGAGGAATCGATCAGCGGAACAGCTTCTGTTGGAGTATATACACCAAGTGAAGGTCAAGCGTCACTGGAAGGTGAGACGTTTCATGTTATTGGACGTAATACCAGAGAGATTCAGCGGAAAATGAATTTAGAGTCACCACGTCCTTTAGTAAATGGTAAGTTAAGTGTTGTGTTGATTAGTGACCAGTTAGCACAGCGAGGGTTCAGGGAGATTATCGATTCCTATGCTCGTGAACCTGATATTAGTAGAAAAATGTACTTAGCAATCGTAGAAGGAAATACTAAGGAAATGTTAGAGGGAGATTACAAACTAACTCAATCCGTTACGCAATATATTAAAAACCAACTGGATCAAAATTTAGAACGAAATTTCCCCACTACCAATATTCATGAGTTTTTAAATGCATACTTCGGAAAAGGAAAGGATCCATTTCTTCCTCTGTTGAGTACAAAAGGAAACAAAATTGAGATTAGTGGGTTTGCCGTTTTTAAAGATGATCAATTAATTGAAAAAATACATAGCAAAAGCTTCCTTCTGAAGACTTTGATAGAGGGATTCGAGACAGGTGCATACGATGCCTCAGTAGAAAATGATCTCATTTCGTTTGATAATATTGGGTCTGCTGTACATATTGGTTATAGCAAATCAAAGGGGACCCCTCAATTTCAGATTAAAGTAAAGATAAAAGGCCAGTATGAAGAGGCAAAGAACAAAAGTTTTGTAAAGACAACCGATATAAAGGGATTAGAGAAACAGGTTAAAAAGAGTCTAGAAGAAGAATTGACTTCCCTTGTCCGGCATTTCCAAGAAATAAAGGTAGATCCTTTAGGTTTGGGTAATATTGCAAGGTCACAAGACCGAAACTGGAACGAAAAAACATTTTATCAACAGTATCCTAAAATCCCGATTAAAGTTGATGTTGATTTTCAGTTGTTAGAAATCGGTATTATAGATGATGGCAAAGAGTACAAGTGAAGCTATCTTAGTTGGATTTATATCCGAACTTTGCATAGATAAATTTGTTTGTTAAATCTGTTTTACCCTCTTAAAAGGAACGTTTAATAATTATTTTTGCTTTATATTTCGTGTTTAATGAAAAAACTTGCCTCCAACACCTTTACAGCCCCCTTCTCTTTTCGATACACTTTGGGATGAAGTCAACAACCGGGAGGAACTACAAAATGGCAAAAATAATCGATGGAAAAGCAATCGCACAAGAAGTACGCAACGAGTTAAAGGGAAAAGTAGCAGACTTGACACACAAGGGGATTACTCCTGGATTAACCGTTATTTTGGTAGGGAACAACCCGGCTTCAGAAGTATATGTAAGGGGAAAAATACGGGCGTGTGAAGAAGTTGGCATTCGTTCTGAGCTAATATCATTACCAGCAGAAGTGAGCGAAGCTGATTTGCTTCTCAAAATAAAAGAACTAAACAAAGATGATCAAGTGCATGGTATTCTCGTGCAATTACCACTACCAAATCATATTTCAGAGTCAAACGTGATTGAAACAATCGCATATCAAAAGGACGTAGATGGATTCCATCCTGAGAGTGTAGGACGGATGGTAACCGGGCTTGAAACCTTCTTACCATGTACACCGCATGGTATTATGGAATTACTTAGTCGGACAGGCGTCGATCTCAATGGAAAACATGCAGTCGTCGTAGGACGGAGTAATATTGTAGGAAAACCAATGGCGCTCTTACTTCAACAACAAAATGCGACGGTCACGATGTGTCATTCTCGTACCGTTGATCTACCATCGTTCACTCGGCAAGCAGATGTGCTCGTTGCAGCAGTAGGGAAAGTGGGCTTGATCACCAAAGAACATGTGAAAGAAGGCGCAGTGGTGATCGATGTTGCGATGAATCGTGATGTGGAAGGGAAATTATGTGGGGATGTTTTGTTTGACGAGGTGAGCGAGGTAGCGAGTGCAATCACTCCGGTACCTGGTGGAGTAGGACCGATGACAATTGCGATGTTGCTCAAAAATACGGTTATATCTGCTGAACGTGTACTTCAACAAGTGTAACTCGTCTACTCAATGTTTCATCTAAATTTAATAAAACGAACATTGCAGATAAAATGGCAGGGAATGGGAGCAACTGGGACGAACATGTTGCAATCTACCCTGCTATTTTTGCAAGTTATTAGATAGACAACTATCATCTTCCTACATAACATTTTATTTTCTTTCCTTATATAATAGAAGAAAAGAAACCTACATATAGCGAGGAGAGGTAAGGTGACAGAGAAACGACAGGTGTGGTCAGTCAAACAACTGATCTTGCATGTGACAGACATACTAGACCAATCCCCCAAGCTCAAGAACGTTTGGGTAGAGGGAGAGGTTACGAATTTTACTCACTATGCTAGTGGACATATGTATTTTACGTTAAAGGACGAGAATAGCAAGATCCGATGTGTTATGTTCTCCCGCTACAATCGTCTACTACTATTTCATCCCAAAAACGGAGATCGAGTAACGATCCGTGGTGAGATGGAATTATATGAGAGAGATGGATTGTTGCAACTAAAGGCAGTGGAGATGCGAAAAAGTGGCATGGGGGATCTGTATTCTCGTTTTTTGCAATTAAAGGAGAAGCTAGAACAAGAAGGGATATTCTCCCGTGAAAAACGCCCATTACCTGAACATCCTCGTACCATTGGAGTGATCACTTCCAAGCACGGAGCGGCTGTCCGCGACATTATTACAACTGTTCGGCGCCGCTCTCCTCATGTTGGAATTCTTTTGTTTCCTGTAGCAGTACAGGGAATCTCCGCCTCCCGAGAAGTAGCCTATGCAATTGAGCAAATGAATGAACGAACTGATTTAGATTTACTAATTGTAGGGCGTGGTGGAGGTTCGTTGGAGGAGCTGTGGGCTTTTAATGAGGAGATGGTAGTACGTGCGATTGCCAAATCTCGCATCCCAATTATTTCTGCAGTAGGGCACGAGACGGATACTACATTGAGTGATTATGTGGCAGATGTTCGAGCTGCTACGCCTACAGCTGCAGCAGAATTAGCTGTTCCGGATGGCCTAGCATTAGAAGATCAGCTTGCACGTTTGGAGTCTCGTCTAAAACGAGCTGTGGAACAAAAATGGTCACGGGATTCAGAGCGTTTGCGGTCGTTGTGGGAGCGTCCAGTCTTTCAACAACCTAGTGCGAGAGTAGATCCATACCATCAACGGTTAGATTTTTTAGTTCATCGGTTAGAGCGGCACAAACATCATCGAGTTAACACCCTTGCAACAAAAGTAGATAATCTATTCATCCGATTAACGAGACAGCATCCGCACCTGCATATGGTAGTGCTCCATGATAAAATAGAGGAGCTAAGCCGCCGATTGGTTCGGGTAAGCCTCGAACAACAGAAGAAGCGAAAGGAACGCCTCGTTCGTTCCATAGCCCATCTTGATGCTCTCAGTCCACTCAAAGTGATGCAACGGGGATATTCACTTGTCTATCGATACTCGACAGAGCAGTTGATCAAGTCTATCTCAGAAGTTCAACCAGGAGATCTCTTGAAAATTAAGCTATCAGATGGTAGGCTTAAATGCCAAATTTGGGGAGTAGAGGAGAAGAGTGATGAAGGATCAACAAAGTGATATGAAGTTTGAACTGGCCCTCAAGCGTTTGGAAGAAGTGGTAGAACAATTAGAGAGTGGCGAAGTACCGTTGGAACAATCCATTCAGCTGTTCCAAGAAGGGACGAATCTAGCAGGTTTTTGCCGTGAGCGTCTAGCATGGGCGGAACAACAGATCGAAGTGTTAGTGAAAGAGAACAATGGATGGGCAAAAAAGCCTTTTGAAACAGAGGAGGACGAACGCTAGATGATTCAATCATACATAAAAGAGCAAGCACAGTTGATTCACAACACATTAGATAAAAAGACACAAGATTTGCCTGGCGTTCCTGACCACCTTCGCGAATCAATGAGATATTCGTTACTCGCAGGTGGTAAGCGAATTCGTCCTGTATTAACCCTAGCAACGGTTGAGGCATTGGGACAAGATCCAGAAAAAGCATTGGAGATCGCTTGTGCTATTGAAATGATACATACATATTCTCTAATTCATGATGATTTGCCAGCGATGGATGATGATGATTATCGCAGAGGCAAACCAACCAATCATAAAGTTTTCGGTGAAGCGACCGCCATCTTGGCAGGAGATGCACTCCTGACAGAAGCATTTGGCTGGATGGCTCAGGGTTCAGCAAAGGCGGGACTGTCGAGCCGAGTAATGGCTCAACTTTTCCGAGAAGCTTCTAACATGGCAGGGATTTATGGAATGGTAGGCGGTCAACTTTCCGATATGGAAGCGGAAAAACGACAAGTCGGACTTGCGGAACTGGAAAGTATTCATCAACGTAAAACAGGTGCACTTATTGCGTTTGCGGTTCGTGCAGGCGCATTGGTAGGTGGAGCAAACGAGAATTTATTAGAAGCTCTCACCGAGTATGCTTATCATTTGGGACTTGCTTTCCAGATTCAAGATGACATTTTAGATGTAGTGGGTGATCAAGAGAAATTAGGAAAACCTATTGGAAGTGATCAAGATAATGGAAAATCTACCTATCCAGCCTTGCTTGGCTTAGAAGGTGCCATAGAGAAACTGAAGATCACGAGTCAGCAAGCAGTGGATGCCATTGGGACTCGATCTGATTTGAATCCAACTAAATTAGTAGAAATCGTAGATTATTTATTGCATCGTGATCAATAAATTCAATTTAGTGAGGGTCTTACCGTTCGCTTGAACGGATAAAAAGGTTTCTATAGGAATTTGCACCTATTGTGCTATAATGAAATAAATTTTGCGAATAAGGCAATGAAATCAATTTTTGAACGGAATTGTAGAACGAACAGATCCCTGTGATAAAGAAAGCGGTAGGAAAACTCCGGTCTTACACATGGACCGGTCTTTTCTTGAGCAGGTTCGAAAGAAAGGAAGGCGTTGAGATTGCTCCTAGAGCAAATTGATTCACCAGAAAAACTAAAGAAATTGAAAGTGGACGAGTTACCAAAATTAGCGTCGGAAATCCGCCAGTTTTTAATTGAAAGCTTGGCTGGGACAGGTGGGCACTTAGCTTCCAACCTCGGGGTAGTAGAGCTAACACTTGCACTGCATTATTTATTTGACAGCCCAAAAGATAAGCTTTTATGGGATGTGGGTCATCAAGCTTATGTTCATAAGATTCTGACAGGTCGTCGAGGCCTCTTCCCGACCTTGCGCCAAAAGGATGGACTATGTGGATTCCCTAAAATGCGTGAAAGCGAACATGACTGCTGGGAAACGGGACATAGTAGTACCTCCTTGTCAGGTGCGATGGGAATGGCTTGTGCCCGTGACCTCAAAGGGGACGACAACCGTGTTATTGCCATCATTGGGGATGGAGCACTAACAGGCGGGATGGCTTTAGAGGCTCTAAACCATATTGGAGAGCAAAAAACCAATCTGATGGTTATCTTAAATGATAATGAGATGTCAATTAGTCCTAACGTAGGCGCAATTCATAACTACTTAGGACGATTACGTACACATCGTCATTATCATAAAGTAAAAGACGAAGTAGAGTTCCTGCTTAAAAAGATTCCTGCTGTCGGTGACTTTACAGCTAAAACGTTAGAACGCGTAAAAGATGCGTTTAAGACCTTGATGGTATCCGGTGTCCTGTTTGAAAAATTCGGTTTTACTTACTTAGGCCCTGTAGATGGCCATGACTTAGAAGAGTTGATGGAATGTATGCGTCAGGCTGACCAAGTGGAAGGACCAGTCATGCTGCATGTTATCACTCGCAAAGGTCAAGGTTATCAACCAGCTGAAAATGACTCAGTTGTTTACCATGGTGTGGGTACGTACAAAATTGAATCAGGAGCTTTTGACAAGAAAAAAGCATCGGCTCCAGCATATCCTGCAGTATTTGGGGATACTCTGATGAAGTTGGCAGACTTAGATTCTCGAGTAGTAGCAGTAACTCCTGCGATGATTACGGGATCCAAACTGGATAAGTTCCAAGAAAAATATCCAGACAGAACTTTTGATGTGGGGATTGCAGAACAGCATGCAGCTACATTTGCAGCAGGACTAGCTACACAAGGTATCAAACCATTCCTTGCGATCTACTCAACATTTTTACAACGTGGTTATGATCAGTTGGTACATGACATTTGTCGACAAAAGCTAAATGTAGTACTAGCAGTAGACCGTGCTGGATTTGTTGGGGAAGATGGGGAAACCCACCAAGGAGTTTATGATATTGGATTTATGCGCTCTCAACCACATATCGTGATTATGATGCCAAAAGATGAGAACGAGCTTCAGCATATGATGTATACTGCATATCAACATAATGAAGGTCCAGTAGCCATTCGTTATTCTAAAGCCAATGGTTTGGGTGTTCCAATGGATCAAGAGTTCCGTACTATTCCGATTGGGAAATCGGAATTACTACAAGAAGGAACCGATGTAGCACTTCTTGGCTTTGGTACGATGGTGCAAACTGCGATGATTGCTGCAAAAGAATTGGCAGAACAAGGAATAAGCGCTCGCGTAATCAATGCTCGTTTTGCCAAGCCGCTTGATGAAGAACTATTGCAACAGTTACATCAGGAAGGAATTCCAATCGTTACCATAGAAGAGGGTGCGATTGCAACTGGATTTGGTAGTGCAATTTTGGAACACTATGCTGAAAAAGAACAAAAACCGGATGTAAAAGTCTTTGGGATCCCAGACTATTATGTAGAGCATGGATCGATTGCCCAGCAATTGGAAGAAGTAGGGTTAACTCCTAAACAGGTTGCGGAATCGGTAAGCAATTGGCTAAAAGTAATGCAAAGAGTCTAAAGGAGTCTGGTTGTGAAAAAAGAACGATTAGACATACTCTTAGTGGACAAGGGACTTTATACAAGTCGTGAACAGGCCCGCCGAGCAATTATGGCGGGTCTTGTCCTCGTGGACCAACAAAGAGTAGATAAAGCAGGTACCAAAGTACCAGTAGAAGCAACGATAGAAGTAAAAGGACAACTCCATCCGTATGTAAGTCGTGGTGGACTGAAATTAGAAAAAGCGCTTCGTCACTTTTCCATTGATATGACTGGAAAAGTGATGCTAGATATTGGCTCTTCTACCGGGGGATTTACCGACTGTGCCTTGCAAAATGGTGCCTCCCTCGTCTATGCCATTGATGTTGGATATGGTCAGCTTGCTTGGAAACTACGCCAAGACCCCCGTGTGGTTGTAATGGAGCGGACTAACTTCCGCTATCTAGAGCGAGATCAACTTACGGAAGCTCCTCCGAACTTTGCAAGTATCGATGTATCTTTTATCTCACTTGGTCTCATACTACCCAATTTAGCAAATTTGTTAGAAGCGGATGGAGAAGTAGTGGCCTTGATTAAACCACAGTTTGAGGCTGGGAAAGATCAAGTAGGGAAAAAAGGAATTGTTCGAGATTCCAAAGTTCATGAGCAAGTGATTCAAAATACATTGGAGATCGCAGCTCAACATCACTATCACGTAAAAGGACTTACTTATTCCCCGATTCGTGGACAAGAAGGCAATGTAGAATTCTTAGCCTACTTTTCTTGGAATCCAACGCTTCCCGTGACACAGACTTCCTCAGAGTTGATTGTACAAGTAGTAAAAGAAGCGCATGGAAATTCAAAAGCAGAAGAGGGTTCCGCCAACTGACTGCGAATATGTAGTAGAAAAGGGGGGAGTGTCGATTGTTGGATAACTTAGTCCTTTTTCTACTACTTTTTTGTATCCTGTATATTTTATTCCGCCCTTGGCTACCCTTTTCTATTCGTGCGTGGTTCTTTCCTGATAAACCAGAAGAAGCAGAACCACTTCAAGGACTAGTGCCAGATATATTACGTGAACACGGATATGAACCTGTACAAGAAAAAATCAAAACACAGGTTCACCTTGCTGTCGACGAAGAGGAATATGAAAGCCGGCTCTATTTTGATTACATTGCAAAAAGAGAGGATCAATATTACTTAGTGATCATTGCTCGAGATCGAAAGCCAGTGAAATGGTCGGGAGTAGGGTTGCGCGACTTTTTTCTGGCCTCTTTTTTGGTTGTTCAACCACTAGCTATCTTATATGTGATACCAGAACTTCGTGTGATTAAAGTGGTGGAGATCGATTTGGAGAACAGACCGAAGTGGGAGGAAAAAAAAGCTTCGTTTCCATTCAAAGCAACGTTTTCTTTTATAGCTGGTATGATGGTAATGTGGTGGATCATGAAATGAGGTGATGTATTGCAAACAGTTGGTATTTTATTAAATCCAGAAAAACCTCATGCATCAGAGGTTGCCAAAAAATTGGTAACGCTGTTAGAAAGACGTGGTGTCTCTGTCTTGCTTGAACCAACCTGTGCAGATTGTGTGAAGCGACCTGATTGTTACTCAGAGATCGAATCTTGGACTCAAGAAGTGGAAATGGTTTTTGTACTTGGGGGAGATGGAACTCTTTTAGGAGTAGCGAGAGAATTGGCTGGTCGAAACATCCCTATATTAGGAATCAACGTAGGAAACTTGGGTTTTTTATCGGAAGCAGAACCCCAGGATCTCGCTCATGCAGTAGATCGCATCATGGCAGGAGAATATAGCATAGAACGAAGAATGATGTTAGATGTCGAATGGTGGAGAAATGAAGAGCGTCTCGACCAAGGAATTGCATTCAATGATGTTGGAATAGCCAAAGGATCTTTTAGCAGGATGGTCCAATGTACAGTTACGATGGATGGTTTGCCAGTGGGGAGCTATCAAGGGGATGGAGTGATTGTCTCTACTCCTACAGGATCTACTGCCTATTCTCTATCTTGCGGCGGTCCTGTTGTGCATCCTAATATTCATGCTCTATTGTTGACCCCGATCTGTCCTCATACGTTGACAAGTCGTCCTATTGTGTTACCAGCTCAAAGTGAACTAGAAATTACAATAGAGGCCAATCATCATGAAATGGGTCTAACTATTGATGGACAGATTGGATACGCATTAGAGTCTGGTGATAAAGTAAAAATACGTCAGTCCGTCTATTATACTTACCTAGTCAAATGGAAGGAACGTTCCTTTTTTGAAGTAGTTCAAAAGAAATTACATGGATAAAAAGATACATAATAGCTAGGGAAAACGATTTTTCCTATTTATTATTATAAATGAAGTGAGGAGGTTAGAGATGAAAGTACAACGTCATATTAAAATCCGTGAAATTATAACTTCGAAAGAGATCGAAACCCAAGAAGAATTAGTAGATGAATTAAAGAATGCTGGTTATAATGTGACTCAAGCAACCGTATCACGAGATATAAAAGAACTGCAATTGGTAAAGGTTTCAACGAATAATGGAACATATAAATACTCGTTACCAGCAGATCACCGATATAATCCTTTGCAAAAATTAAAGCGCATGCTACAAGAATGTTTTGTTGGAATAGATTATTCCGAACATACAGTAGTGATGAAAACTCTTCCGGGATATGCTCATGCAATTGCCGTTTTACTAGATCATCTCGATTGGGAAGACTTAGTAGGGACGATTGCAGGGGATGATACGATCTTTATTATTGCTCGGCCTAAAGAAAAAGCCCCGGAATTGGTGGAGCGGTTCTTAGAAATGTTGTAGGAGTAGATGAGCTATGCTTCGAGAACTATCCATTCGGCAATTCGCCATCGTCGAAGAGGTAAACATAGAGTTCGAAAATGGTTTCCATGTCCTAACAGGAGAAACAGGTGCTGGGAAATCGATATTACTCGATGCCTTAGGGTTAGTATTGGGTGGAAGATCGTCCAGCGAATATGTCCGCCATGGGGCACAGAAAGCCGAAGTGGAGGCATACTTTGAGTTGGAATCCGATCATCCGGTCTGGGCAAAGCTTGTTTCGGAGGGAATCGAAACAGAAGAAGACGGTTTAATCATTCGTCGAGAAGTTTCGGAGAATGGAAAAAGTACGGCGCGGATTAATGGGAAAATGGTTACACGTGGCTTACTCCGTGAAGTTGGTTCGCTTTTGGTACAGATTCATGGGCAGCACGAACATCAAACCCTTCTTCATGTAGACGAGCATATCGAATTATTAGATCACTATGGAACAGACGAATTACGAGAACTACGCAAACAATATGAAGAGTGGTTTCACCAGGCTCAAACAATTGAAAAACGTTTAAAATCGCTTGAGTTAAACCAACAAGAATTGGCTCATAAAATAGATCTGTATCAGTTTCAGCTTCAAGAATTACGGGAAGCTAGATTGGTTCCAGGGGAAGAAGAAGAACTTCGTCAAGAACAAAAAAAGCTCTCTTTTGGGGAGAAGTTGCAGGCTAAGACAGAAGTTGCTTATCAAGCATTAACTGGGGAGTCAGGTGGTCTGGATCGAATTCGGTGGACGGCAGCGCAATTATCCGAGATATCAGATGTAGATGAAGAAGTGCAAGAAGCATTTCAGATGGTAGAAGCAGCAGCTTTTCAATTAGAAGAAGCAGTTCATTTCTTAAGTCAATATCGAGAAAAAGTGGAATACAACCCAGAACGCCTTCACGAAGTTCAAGATCGTCTGCATACCATCCAGAATTTAAAACGAAAATATGGAGAAGATGTGGAAGAGATGATAGCTTACCAAGAGAAAGTGGAGCAAGAGCTAGAGAATCTCACACATCATGAAGATCATTGTGAAGAATTGCGACAGGAACGGGATCTTTGCCGTGGTCATTTAGTAGAGCTTGCTGATAAAATGACACAACTGCGGAAAGAGGCGGCAGTCGAGTTGGAGAAGAAGGTAGAGCAAGAGTTAGGAGAGCTTCAGATGGGGAATGCTGTTTTCCATATTTCTTTCCAGACTCCGACCAAAACTCTGTACCATCGCAAGGGAAAAGATCACGTAGAATTTCATATTGCACCAAACCCTGGAGAACCACTTAGACCATTAGCCAAAATCGCCTCTGGAGGGGAAATTTCGCGGATTATGTTAGCTCTACAGAGTATTTTTTCCGGTCGTGGTCCAGTCCATACCTATGTTTTCGATGAGATAGATACAGGAGTAAGCGGCCGTGCTGCTCAAGCGATCGCAGAGAAAATTGCGAAGTTAGCAGCTCATGTTCAAGTATTATGTGTTACACACCTTCCGCAAGTTGCTTGTATGGCTGATCGTCATTTCTATATTTCGAAACAGATAATGGAGTCGTCCACACGTACAACCGTAGTCCCACTTCGATTTGATGGTAGACAGCGTGAATTGGCTCGTATGTTAGGTGGAGTCGAAGTGACAGAGACTACGCTTGAACATGCAGAGGAAATGCTTCTCTTGGCTGATCAAGTGAAAAGAAAAGTTCAGCGGAAGTTAGCATGATAACCAAGATACACCAAAAGGAAAAAGAGATAAAACGGTATAGAGATCTTTTAGTCACCTTTTGGGTGACTTTTTTGTAGGTATTATTTTCGTCTCATAGTAGTCACTCTCTAAGGCAATCTTAACAGTACATTCACCAAAGCTGTTATCGGCGGAAAGGTGGGTGGGAAGCTCAGGAGAGTGATAGTGTGAATCAGTATTTCCGTAAAGGATTTGGTCTTCTCCTGGTGCTTTTCCTCCTCTTGGGCAGCACTTCTTCTATCGCCAATCAGATAGCTAAGTTCCCTCAAGAGCTTCGAATGGTCCGAGGAGAGTGGAAAGAATTTCAATTCTTACTTCCTGTCTGGGCAACTGCGACTGTTCAAAATCCAACAGTCGTAAAAGTAAATGGTTCCACCGAGCAAGCAGTTTCTCTCCAATTGGATCGTCCTTTACGTCTAGAATCTCATCAGCAGGGTAGTACCAGGTTGACGTTAAAGCTTTTTGGGACATTTCCGTTAAAGAAACTGGATATTCGAGTCGTACCCGAACTGAAAGTAATTCCGGGAGGGCAATCAATCGGTGTCAAATTGAAGGCAAATGGAGTTTTGGTAGTGGGTCATCACCAAGTCCAGACTAGCCAAGGTCCTGTTACTCCAGCAGAAAAAGCGAAACTCCAAATCGGGGATTATATCATTCGAGCAAACGGAAAAGAAATTCATTCTGTTCAAGATATGTCTTCGGAGATTCGTAAATCAGGAGAGGCAAAAAAACCGATTCAATTAACCATTCGTCGAGACAAGAAGGAGATCACTACTCAAATTGGTCCTGCTTTAGACGCAAAAGAGAATCAGTATCGTCTTGGAGTCTATATTCGAGACTCCGTCGCAGGTGTCGGTACTCTGACTTTTTATGATCCAGCGTCCAAAAACTATGGAGCTTTAGGGCATGTTATATCGGATGTTGATACAGGACAACCTATTGAAATCGGCGGTGGAAAAGTAATTCATTCCAGTGTCACCTCGATCCAAAAAGGGGAGTCAGGTGAACCTGGTGAGAAGAGAGCAATCTTTTTCCGCGAGGACCAAGTGCTAGGAAACATTAACAAAAATACTCCATTCGGCATTTTTGGCAAGATGGATGAAAAGCCAGATCAAGGATTACAAAAAGAAGCAGTACCGATTGCGCTAAGGGAGCAAGTAAAAGAAGGGCCTGCAAAGATATTAACAGTCGTTGACGGACAAAAAGTGGAGGAGTTTGACGTACAAATTACACATGTAACTCGTCAAAATTTTCCCGCTACCAAAGGGATAATTATTAAGGTAACAGATAAGCGTCTCTTGGAAAAAACCGGGGGGATTGTCCAAGGGATGAGTGGAAGTCCTATATTGCAAGATGGAAAATTGGTGGGAGCAGTAACCCACGTATTTGTAAATGATCCGACTTCTGGATATGGTACATTTATTGAATGGATGTTACAGGATGCGGGTGTAATCAATCAATCAGCGGATGCCTTAGGCTCCGCTTTTTCATTTCCTTAAATTGGTAAAAATTACAATAGATACAGAAGGAAGACAGACTAACTATGTCGAATTGAAAGATATCTGAGGAACCGGTTAGGGGGAGCTTGTTTTGAAAAAAATACAAGTAACTCTCGCTGATGATAATCGTGAGTTTGCTGAATTACTTCGGGATCATTTAGCATCCCAAGAAGATATTGAAGTGATTGGAGTAGCTCACAACGGCGGCGAAGTTATGGAGATGTTGAAACAACAAGTACCAGATATTTTGGTTTTAGATATTATTATGCCTCATTTAGATGGGCTAGGAGTCTTAGAGCAACTTCAAGAAATATCATTGCCTAGAGCACCCAAGATCGTGATGTTAACTGCATTCGGACAAGAAAATGTGACACAGCGTGCAGTGGAGTTAGGCGCCTCTTATTACATTTTGAAACCGTTTAATATGGATGTTCTCACCAACCGTATTCGACAGTTAGTAGATATGCCAACCTCATCTCCTCGTGTAAAAACAACAGCAACAGTGCCAGTATCTACATCCAGTTCAAAACCCAATAACTTAGATGCCAATATCACCAATGTGATCCATGAAATTGGTGTTCCTGCTCATATTAAAGGGTATCTTTATCTGCGAGAAGCAATCACCATGGTATATAACGAAATTGATCTCTTAGGCTCGATCACGAAAACACTATATCCTCGGATTGCCGAAAAATACAACACCACTTCTAGTCGGGTAGAGCGTGCCATTCGACATGCTATTGAAGTAGCATGGAGTAGAGGGAATATGGATTCGATCAAGTCTCTCTTTGGTTATACGATCAATGTAACCAAAGCAAAGCCAACCAATAGTGAGTTTATTGCGATGGTAGCGGATAAGCTACGTATCGAACATCGAGCAGGTTAACGAAAAAAACAATGGAATACGTTATCAAGCGAAAAAAACCGTTTCTCCACAAAGAGTAACGGTTCTATTTTTTCAATATACAGTCTATATTGACTTTTTCTGTAATGCTACAATACGAAAAAAATGTGGGAGAGCAAAATTAGAATAGGTGGCAAATTTGCTATGTAGGCGCTTTTGTAACTCTATACGTTGTGTGTTGTTTAAATTACTATACCACGATAAGGTAGAGACCCTGCCCAACCATGTATTTACATCAAACGAAACCTCGTATTCAGTTTGCCACGCCAAAAAAGCTTGAAGCCCCTGTTGATGTAACTCTTCCAAACTATGGATGGAAAAACCGAATAAACTAGGGATCGGAGTACGTATCTCTTTTTCTGGTATATAGTTGGAAGCGATCTCAAAGGTTTGATCTAAAATGGGGTGAGGGTTATTTCCTGTATTGATAATCAATAACTGACCATCTGGCTTTAGGACTCTTGCTATTTCTTTGGATGCCTGTACAGGATCAAACCAATGCCATGCACGTAGAATTGTCACCATATCAAATGAGGCGTCATCCATGGGGATTTTCTCGGCCGTTCCTTGAAGATACTCTATAGGGGATTGATGCTTCTTTGCCTGTTCCAAGAGTTCTTTGGATGCATCGACACCAACAACATCTGCACCTGAATTTTGAAGGAATCGGCTTAACACACCCGTTCCACAAGCTAGATCCAAAATGCGCTTATTGGTTATCTTGATATCTAAATTCTGTAGAGATTCGAATAAGTGAATAGGGAAATCATTGCGATAGAGGTCATATTGTTCAGCGACTGTTCCAAAGTTCGCATTGTTTGGTAGCAATTTGATCCCTCCTTCTTTCCTATTATAGCAAATCTTCGGAAATGAAATGTTTGGAGAATAAGTAGGGATAAAAGTTGTTGTTTAGAACTTGAATATAAAGTTATCCTGATCCAAAATCAAATTACCATGAAAATTATCTATTTTTCGAAGTAAGGAAAGGATGTATTTATGAAAATGGTCTGCCATTTGGTTTAAATGCAATATATTTTGAATGGATTGTTTTTCCACAAGCAGCCACTTATAATTAACTAGGTGAAATAAATGGATAAATAGCATGAGACAAAGGATGGGTATAGTTTGCAAGAAACTCCTAAACCAGAAAAAAGGGAACGTTTAGATTGGAAAAAGTTTTATGGACTTATTCGAGATACTAAAGTGTCCAAAGTATTGTTAACTTTAGCAATTGGACTTTCCCTTATTCAAACGTTAGCTAGTTTAATCGTCCCTTGGTTTACCAAGAACTTAGTAGATGATTTGTCCGCTACCTCGTTATCCCCTGGAGTGATCGGTTTATTGGCAGGAGCTTTTCTCCTTCAGGCGATAGCAGGAGCGATTTCCACGTATTTTCTCTTTTATGTTGGAGAAAGTGTTGTCCTTAACTTACGTCGGAAACTGTGGAACAAGACACTTGTTCTTCCGGTCTCCTATTTTGACCAGCACCGTTCAGGAGATATCATCAGTCGAATTAGCAATGATACTCTTCAAATCAAAGACCTAGTGTCTAACCATTTGGTTACGATGTTCTCTAGTGTGATCTCGATTATCGGTGCTATTGCGGTACTCTTTTATCTGGACTGGCAGATGTCACTCGTTATATTAGGAATTCTACCTGTCATATTCCTTTTGATTCGTCCGATGGGGCGTAAGATTTATTTTATCTCACGTGACTTGCAAAAAGAGACAGCCGGTCTGACTAGTATGTTAACACAAATCGTCTCCGAGATCCGGTTGGTCAAATCATATGTAGCAGAAGACCATGAAAAGGATCAAGGTTCTCAGAAGATCTCCCATTTGTTTCAGTTTGGACTGAGAGAGGCCAAGATTATCTCCATCTTACAACCGCTTATCTTCTTATTGATGACGATTATGTTGGTTGCAGTCATCGGATATGGTGGGGTGCGGGTAGCGACTGGAGCACTTACCGCAGGCGAATTAGTTGCTTTTATTTTGTATCTTTTTCAGGTAGTAACACCAATGAGTTTATTTGCTCGATTCTTCACTAGTCTACAAAAAGCAATGGGTGCGACAGAAAGACTTCATCAAATCCTAGATTGGGATGAGGAGCTAGAAGATGAAGGATTAGTCGATGTCAAACCGACCAAAAGTTTAAAATTGGATCATGTTCGCTTTGGCTATGGAGATAATGATCCAGTTATCCGAAATGTATCGCTTGAGATACCACCAGGTAAGGTAACGGCCATCGTTGGTCCTAGCGGAGCAGGGAAAACAACGCTTTTTTCTCTATTAGAACGCTTCTACCAACCAACTGATGGTCAGATTTATCAGGGTGGAACTCCGATCGAAGATTTTTCGCTACGGGCATGGCGTTCTCAATTTGGCTATGTTTCACAAGAAAGTCCGCTTCTAGCAGGTACGATTCGAGAGAATATCTGTTATGGAATGAAACGGGAAGTGACAGAGGAAGAGTTGAAGTACGCTGCCAAATTAGCTAATGCATTAGAATTTATTGAGGAGCTACCTCAAAGTCTGGACACGGAAGTGGGGGAACGAGGAATCAAGCTGTCAGGAGGTCAACGTCAGCGAATCGCGATTGCTCGTGCACTGCTACAAGATCCTGCAATCTTAATGTTAGATGAAGCAACCTCCAATCTGGATTCACAGTCTGAAGTGGCGGTGCAACAAGCGCTTCAGACACTAATGGAAGGGCGTACGACGCTTGTAATCGCCCACCGTTTGGCTACAGTAGTTCATGCTGATCAGATTGTAGTATTGGAGAAGGGTGAAGTAACAGGAACCGGTACCCACCATGAACTGTTAGAAAACCATTCCCTTTACCAAGAACTGGTACAACATCAATTTCAACGGGATTTGATGCCTGGGGTGGTACAAGAAAAAAACAGTCCATCCCAAACAAACTCCTAACAGAAGTTAGGAGTTTGTTTATATTCTAATCTTGGCTGTTTGCAACTGGGAATAGTGATAAATCTAACTTACATTTATTAATTATTACCCGTTCAATACTTCCCCTCCATTTACATGTATCACTTGTCCTGTTACATAAGAAGAATCTTCTGATGCCAGATAAACATAAGTAGGCGCTAACTCGACAGGTTGTCCAGCTCGACCCATCGGAGTGGTGGAACCGAAGGTAGATACTTGGTCAGGTGGGAAAGTGGAAGGGATGAGTGGCGTCCAGATCGGACCAGGAGCTACTCCATTTACTCGTATTCCCTTCTTTACCAACTGTAGTGCCAAAGAGCGGGTAAAGGTAGTAATTGCCCCTTTGGTAGCGGAGTAATCAAGAAGTTGCTCATTGCCTAAGTAAGCTGTGACCGAAGTAGTGGTAATGATGCTACTCCCGGTGAGAAGATGTGGCAAAGCTGCTTTGGTCAAGTAAAACATGGAAAATAGATTGGTACGAAACGTTTTTTCTAGTTGAGTATTAGTGATATTGGTGATCATATCTTGAGGAGTCTGCTCGGCGGCATTCAAAACTAATGTATCAATTCGAGAGAGTTCATTCATGGTTGTTTCAATTATTTTTTGACAATGTGTTTCTTGCCCGATGTCACCTGGAATAAGGAGACAGTTACGCCCAAATTTTTCGATGTAGGATTGGGTTGCTTTTGCATCTGTGTCTTCATTTAGGTAGCTAATTACAACATGTGCACCTTCTTTGGCAAAAGCGATTGCAACAGCACGTCCAATTCCACTATCTCCCCCCGTGATAATTGCCACTTTGTCTTGTAATTTTCCAGAACCACGGTATGTCTTGCGATCAAATTCAGGTAGCGGGTTCATCTGGCTCTCTATTCCAGGTTGCTGTGTTTGATGTTGTGCTGGAAAGGTAGGTTTGGGTTGTTTTGTACTAGACATATACTACATCCTTTTTGTTTTTGTGTAGTTTGCCTCTTCCGATTGAAAAAATGATGAAAGATATGTAGGAGAAATGAGTACAATCTGGTCATCTTAAAAAGTGCAAAAGAAAAACGCTAATGGAAAGGTTACTCCTTAGCGTTAGATGATCCTATGGTACCTGCTTTTTTTCTCTACGATATAGAATTTGTCGATATTCGTCCCGTTTTATTCTAGATTGTGCAAATGCTTGTTCAGCTAATTCATATTGTTTGCTTTGCATATGTTGCCGGTATGCTTTTTCCAGAGGTGCTACTTGTTCTTGGTAAAAGAAATTGGCGATGTTAGTATATTTTCCTTTTTTCGGTCGTTGGGTTGCTCTTTCTCTGTTTCGTGTCTTTTTTGCCATTTCCGCTTTCCCCCTCTAGTACGGTTGCCATAAGACACGACGTGCAGTATCATAGCGATCATTGACTCGGTTCCAATCAACCACTTTAAACCAGTTCTCAATATATGCTTTTCGTTTATTGGGGTATTTCAAATAATAAGCATGTTCCCATACATCGAGTGCAAGGATCGGAATCTGATCTTGTTGTGAGAGGTTTTGGTGCTTTTCTGCTTGGAGAATTTCCAAGCGTTGTGCTCTTGGACTCCAGATTAAGAGCGCCCAACCTCCACCTTCTACTTTTTCAGCAGCCTGGGAAAAATGTTCTTTGAATGCCCGATAGCTACCAAAATCTCGAATAATCTGATCTCGTAAGTCTCCTTTTGGTTCGCCACCAGCACCAGGACTCATGATGTCAAAGAAGATAGTATGAAGATAGTGACCAGCACCATTAAAAGCTAGTTCCCGTTCCCAATGCTTGACTAGATCGTAATTCCTTTTTTCGCGTGCGTTTTGTAATTGTTTTTCTGCCTTGTTGAGATCATTTACATATTTTTGATGTAGCTCAGCATGATGAATTCTCATCGTCTCTCGATCAATATATGGTTCCAAAGCATCATAACTATAGCGTAAGGGAGGTAATTTGTGTTGACCAATCGGTACAGGTCGATAAGGTGCTACAGAAATAGCTGTAGAATCTTTTTCAATTGCGGAAGGTTCCACTTCGGAATCTTCCGTATCTTGAATACTTAGTGTTAGAAGTTCTCTTCGTTCACGACAATATCGTTGTAATGCGATTAATTCTTCCCATGCTTGGTAATAAGTAGCGGGTTGTATCGCATATTTGATGGAACGGGTAAGAGCTCGAAAACGCCCAAGAATCTCTTGTTGTTCTTCTTGTGGAAAAAATTCTGCCTGCTGTTGACAGTCTTGAAGCATATCGTTAAGTGGTTTTTTCATCCAATCCAGCCAGTCATACTGCATAAAAAAACCTCCTTCCATTAGATCGTATATATAGATCTCTATGAAAGGAGGAGTTTGTCTTATAACGGAAGAGCAATAACGATAAAGTAAGGGGATTTTTTTGATGATTAATCAACTAATTTAAATTTACATTATATTTAGATAACTATCAATAATATTATTAAGAGTAATGATTTCGATTCGGTTTCTTCGAAGTTTTTTTATCTCTTCATTGGACCAGAAACTTGTAATAACAACGACGATCATACTAATTTATATGATCGTCGTTGGTTATCTATCCAAATGGTTTTTTCCTACACCTTCTCTAAAAAATTCCCGCCTTTTTTCTTATTCCGTGCTTTTTCTGCCCGTTCTTCTTCCGTTAGTAGCTTATCCTGTACTTTATAATTTTTTTTCTCCCGATAAAATATGAAATGTCCGATTATAAATAGTCCCATTCCAAATGCTCCAATTCCTTTTAAAAAGGGCAACCATTGGAAATCTCCACCAGCGGTGTATTCAAAAAAGAGGTCTCGAAGTGTTGTCCAACCATAGATAGCCAGCACTCCTGGTAAGCAAACCAAAGTAATTGCGATAATTCGTTGGATAACTGGTTTCATACTTGTAATTTCCGCCCTTCCTTTTTCATACTTTTCATGTTATCGCAAACCCATCATTCTTTCTAGATGATATGTTAATATGGGAAGGGAACAGAAAAATGGAGAAGGTGCTAGGATGCTAAAATTGGTGATGGTAGGGGCTCCTGATGAGGCGTATCGTTCGTTTGCTTCCTTGCAAAAAGTTGCTGAGTGGGTGGAATGGATTGGGTATGTTTCAAATGAAGATAAGCCGTTTTGGCTGACGGAGACAGGGGAAAAGATCTCGGTTCCGATCCCTACTGCCAAGTCAATCCAACCTTTTCTCCAACTGGAACCCAATGTAATAGTAGACTTCTCGAATAGGAAACTACTGAGGGATTTGCCTAACGGAAGTAAGTCTTTGATCATTTCTGGTGATAATTTAGAGGTTTGGGAAACCATCATACAGTGGCTTGTATTATTAACTAGTAGTGGTCAGACCACTTCACTAAACAATGTAAAAGAATTGGAACAGCTTACTCAACAAGTTCATGATCTAGAAGGGATGAAAAGCTTTTTTCAAGCGATCATCAATTCCTTTGATGATGCGATTTCCGTAGTAGACACGGATGGAAAAGGCTTTTTGATCAATCCAGCATATACCCGACTCACTGGGCTCACATCAGAACAAGTAATAGGAAAGCCAGCAGAAGTAGATATCGCCGAGGGAGAAAGCATGCATCGGCAGGTACTCCAAACTCAAGAACCAGTAAGAGGAGTACAACTCAAAGTAGGACCAAACCGCAAGGAAGTGGTCGTGAATGTGGCACCGATTTTGGTGGGAACGCAGTGCAAAGGTAGTGTTGGAATCATCCATGATCGTTCAGAGTTGGAGAAGTTGAGCCAAGATCTTATGCGTGCCAAGAGTATCATTCGCCGTCTAGAAGCAAAATATTTGTTTGAAGACATTATCGGGGAAAGCGAAGAGATGAAATTTGCAATTCAACAAGCAAAGCAAGCAGCGACCACCCGGGCAACAGTGTTACTTAGAGGTGAGTCAGGTACAGGGAAAGAGCTTTTTGCACATGCCATACATAATGCAAGTCAACGTAGGTTAGGCCCTTTTGTGAGGGTTAACTGTGCGGCACTAGTTGGCTCTCTATTGGAGAGTGAGCTGTTTGGCTATGACGAAGGGGCTTTTACCGGAGCTAGGCGCGGTGGAAAAAAAGGTCTCTTTGAAGAAGCGAGCGGAGGAACGATTTTCCTCGATGAAATTGGAGAAATGGACCTATCTACGCAAGCAAAACTACTCCGCGTTTTGCAAGAAAAAGAGGTGGTTCGGGTCGGGGGAACCAAGGTGATATCAGTGGATGTGCGAGTGATTGCTGCGACCCATGTCCCCTTGGAACAAGCAATACAGGAACGTAGATTTCGTGAGGACTTATATTATCGTCTAAATGTTTTTCCTATTCATATCGCTCCCCTGCGTTTGCGAAAAGATGACTTGTTAAAATTGACAGAGTACCTGATTCACAAACTGAATAGAGAATATGGGCGAAATGTGACAGGACTCTCAGAAGAGGTGGAAATACTACTTCAATCGTATGATTTCCCAGGAAATGTCCGTGAGCTAGAAAACTTATTAGGACGAGCGATGATTCAGATGAAGTTCTCGGATCAAGTAATGGAAAAAGAACATTTTCCAATGCTGATCCAATCCGATGGGATGGAAGTTAAACCAAAGAATCATGTTGTTTCTCTCAAAGAGCAGTTAGAAATGGCAGAGAAAGAGATCTTGCATCGTACGATGGAAGAGTTTGGTAACCATAAAGGACAAGTGGCGAAGCACCTTCGGATCTCCATTCGAAGTCTCTATTACAAATTAGAAAAATATGGTATATCGATGCAGTAATTTGCAGATTTAATTGTATGTTGTGCAGAATTTTGCAGATGCGAAATGGGAAAGCTAACGGTTTTTCAAATTACGCGGGTTGGCACGAGACTTGCATATTATCCATTGACCGTTAACGTAAATTTTTCTTCATTGGGGAACAATGAAGGCAAACAATCGAGTAGAGGTGTAGAACGTGGAGAAATTGACAACTTTTGAACAAATCTTAAAAAGAGCAGAATCGCTGCCATCCGTAACGGTCGCTGTGGCAGCAGCTGCCGATCATGAAGTATTAGAAGCAGTACGAGACGCAAAACAACATGGTATTGCACAATTTCTCTTGTTTGGAGATCAAGACAAAATAAAGGAGATTGCAGCCGAAATTGGGTTGGAATTGGCAGAAGAAGAAGTAACCCATGCTAAAAGTGTTCAAGAGGCAGCACTCCTAGCGGTAACAGCGGTGAAAGAGCGTCGTGCAGATGTAATGATGAAAGGCATGGTACAAACCTCCGACTTCTTGCGTGCTGTTTTGAACAAGGAAAAAGGGTTGCGCACAGGTAAGGTGTTAAGTCACGTTGCTAGTTTCGAGGTTCCTGGTTTTGACCGCCTCATTCATGTGACAGACCCTGCTTTAAACGTGGCGCCTACACTACCAGAAAAAGCACAGATCACTCAGAACATCATCGACTTCTGTCACTCTCTTGGAAATACGGAACCAAAGATTGCAGCATTGGCTGCGGTGGAAGTAGTTAATCCTAATATGCAAGCTACTTTAGATGCAGCAGCTCTGTCACAAATGAACCGCCGTGGTCAGATTAAAGGCGCTTTGGTAGATGGACCTTTTGCTTTGGATAACGCGATTTCGCTGGAATCGGCTGAACATAAAGGTGTAACGGGACCTGTAGCAGGTCAGGCGGATGTCTTGCTTGTTCCGGATATTGAAGCAGGAAACATTTTATACAAATCTATGGTTTACTTCGCAAAAGCAAAGATCGGAGCACTCGTTCTAGGTGCGGCTGCACCAGTGATCTTGACTTCTAGAGCAGATTCTGCAGAAGCGAAACTCTACTCGATCGCGATGGCGGTATTGCAAGCAGACTACACAAAGCGGAGATAATGGGGGAATACCGGATGAAAATTTTAGAGGCAATGAAACAGTATGACTATGAGCAACTCGTTTTTTGCCAAGATGAAAGTTCCGGTCTCAAAGCGATTATTGCAATTCATGATACAACATTGGGGCCTGCTCTCGGCGGAATCCGGATGTGGAACTATGCAACGGAAGAAGAAGCAATTGTAGATGCTCTCCGTTTGGCTCGTGGTATGACCTACAAAGCTGCTGTTTCTGGGTTAAATCTGGGTGGTGGCAAGACAGTCATTATCGGTGAATCTCGAACAGACAAAAGTGAAGCCATGTTCCGTGCCCTCGGACGTTATGTAGAGGGATTGAATGGACGTTACATCACGGCAGAAGATGTCGGTACGAATGAAGAAGATATGAATAATATTTTCTTGGAGACAAGTTATGTAACGGGTGTCTCTCCAGCTTTTGGTTCTAGTGGGAATCCTTCTCCTGTCACTGCTTTTGGTGTATACCAGGGAATGAAAGCTGCTGCGAAAGTTGCCTATGGTAGCGATTCTTTAAAAGGGAAAAAGATTGCAGTCCAAGGTGTAGGTAATGTGGCCTATCATCTATGCAAGTATTTGCATGAAGAAGGTGCGCAGTTGATTGTGACAGATATATATGAGCCAAACGTAAAGCGTGCGGTACAAGACTTTGGGGCGACTAGTGTACATCCAGATGAAATCTATGATGTAGATTGCGATATTTTTTCTCCATGTGCGTTAGGTGCCATTGTCAATGATGACACTATTGACCGATTACGTTGCAACGTAATAGCAGGCTCCGCAAATAATCAACTAAAAGAAGATCGACACGGAGATCTTCTGGAACAAAAAGGGATCTTCTACGCCCCAGATTATGTGATCAATGCGGGTGGTCTCATCAATGTAGCGGACGAACTTTATGGGTATAATCGTGAACGAGCGATGGCCAAAGTAGAAGGAATATACCATACGATTGAAAAAGTATTTGAGATTGCAAAGCGTGATGGCATTCCTACCTATCAAGCAGCGGATCGTTTGGCAGAAGAGCGTATTGAATCTCTTCGAAAATCACGTAACATGTTTGTGCAGAAGGATCGTCATGCGCTTACGCCTGTGCATCGTTAAAATCGATTGAATGAATGAGTTTTTTTAGCACATAAATCATGGTAAGGGGCAAAGTGTGAAGCTTTGTTCCTTTACCCTTATACACGAAACGACGGGAGGCGAAAGCCTTGGCAGAACAATATGATCTAGTCGTGTTAGGTGGCGGTCCGGGAGGATATGTAGGTGCGATCCGTGCAGCCCAACTCGGGATGAAAGTAGCATTAGTGGAGAAGGAAAACGTGGGAGGAGTATGTTTACACAAGGGATGTATCCCTACAAAATCCATGCTCTATAGTGCTTCTTTGTACCACCAGATGAAGGAATCGGAAACTTACGGGATTCGTTCAGAAAATGTGCAAGTAGATTTATCAATGGTGCATTCTCGGAAAAATCAGATCATTGGACAACTTCAAAAAGGCGTAGAACATCTACTAAAGAAAAATAAAGTCGATGTTTATTCTGGATATGGTCGTATTTTGGGGCCTTCTATTTTTTCTCCCTTACCTGGAACGGTTTCAGTACAGACATCACCTGAAGAAGAGGGAACACTCCTTGTTCCACAGAATCTACTACTTGCGACTGGTTCCTCTCCACGTTTCTTAGAGGGATTAGATTATGATGGACAATCTATTTTGAACTCGGATCATGCCCTTCAGATGGAAGAGTTACCAAATTCCATGTTGATTCTTGGTGGTGGAGCGATAGGAATCGAGTGGGCATCAATGCTCTCTGATTTTGGAGTAGATGTGACCGTTTTAGAAGTGGCAGATCGAATTTTGCCTGGAGAAGATGTGGAAATTAGTCGTGAGATGACGAGAGTTCTCAAGAAAAAGGGCGTAAAAGTATTCAGCGAGGTAACGGTGGCAGTAGATACCGTACAAGTCATCGAAGGAGAAGTGAAACTTCAGGCAGAGGTAAAGGGGGCTTCCTCTCATTTTAGCGCTGAAAAGTTGCTAGTATCTGTAGGGAGAACACCAAATGTAAAAGACATTGGACTTGATAATACGGCGATCAAAGTAGAGCGTGGAGCAGTGGTAGTGAATCCATTCCAACAAACTGCTGAAAAGCATATCTATGCGATTGGAGATTTAGTTGGTGGATTTCAATTAGCACACGTTGCGATGCGAGAGGCTGTAATTGCGGTAGAACACATGGCAGATCAATCGCCTGAGCCACTTCAAAAGCGCCAGGTTCCACGTTGTATCTACAGTAGACCAGAAGTCGCTTCTATCGGTTTCACAGAACAAGAGGCAAAAGACCAAGGTTATCAAGTAAAAGTAGGAAAAGTGCCCTTCCGTACAGTCGGAAAATCACTTGTTATGGGTGAGGTAGATGGAATGGTAAAACTGGTAGTAGATGCGAAGACAGAGGATTTGCTTGGAGCTCACCTCATTGGAGCAGACGCAACCAACCTAATTTCGGAAGCAGGATTAGCCCAATTACTGGATGGAACTGCATGGGAGATCGGCCAGTTGATTCACCCGCATCCGACGCTTTCGGAGTTGATCGGAGAAGCGGCCCTTGCCGTAGATGGTTTGGCTATTCACGGTTAACAACCATGATAAAAAGGAGAGATGAGATGAAACATCGAGAGGTTGGATTATCGGATCAACAAGTTCTAGAGATGTATTCTACGATGTTGATGGCACGCAAGTTGGACGAACGGATGTGGCTTTTAAATCGTGCAGGGAAAATTCCTTTTGTTATCTCTTGCCAAGGTCAAGAAGCAACACAAGTAGGAGCAGCATTCGCTTTAGACAAAGAAAAAGATTGGCTTTGCCCGTATTATCGAGATCTAGGGATGGTTTTGCATTTTGGGCAAACTCCGACAGACCAGATGCTAGCTGCTTTTGCTAAACCTGGAGACCCAAATAGTGGTGGACGCCAAATGCCAGGACATTATGGAGATCATCGCTACCGAATCTTTACTGGCTCTAGTCCTGTTACTACACAAGTTTTGCATGCTACTGGGATTGCCTATGCTGCTAAACTCGCCAAAGAAGAGTTAGTGGTTCTCACTTCCTGTGGGGAAGGTTCAAGTAACCAAGGAGATTGGCATGAAGCGATGAACTTTGCGGGAGTACACAAGCTACCTGTTATCTTCCTTGTGGAGAATAACCAATATGCTATTTCCGTTCCGTTAGAGAAACAAGTTGCAGGTGGAAGTATCGCAGCTCGTGGAAAAGGTTACGGTATTCCAGGAATAGAAGTGGACGGAAACGATCCAATTGAAGTATACGAAGTGATTCAAGATGCACGGAAACGAGCACTACGTGGAGAGGGTCCGACTTTAATCGAGGCAGTCTCCTATCGCCTTGTGCCACATTCGAGTGATGATGACGATCGTACGTACCGGAAAATGGAGGAAGTCGAAGCGGCGAAACAACGAGATGCGCTGGTCACTTTCCGTCAATATCTAGTAGATCATAACCTCCTGACTGAATCTGCTGAACAGGACATGCTCGCTACGATACGCCATGAGATTAACGAAGCGACAAGTGTAGCGGAAAACGCAGCAGAACCTGATCCTAGTGTGATGTACCAGCATGTCTTTTTTGAGGAGGGGCGTTAAATGGCAGTAATGACCTATATCGAAGCCGTAACGAAGGCACTACAAGAAGAGATGAAGCGAGATAATCGTGTCTTTGTGCTAGGAGAAGACGTGGGGAAACGTGGAGGAGTATTCCGCGCTACCATGGGTCTCATTGAAGAGTTTGGCGAAGATCGTGTAGTCGATACTCCTCTCACAGAGTCTGCTATCGCTGGAGTGGCAATCGGTGCGGCTGGTTACGGGATGCGCCCTATTGCAGAGATGCAATTTGCTGATTTTATCATGCCTGCATTTAACCAAATCGTTAGTGAAGCCTCTAAGATCCGCTATCGTTCCAATGGAACATTCCAGTGTCCAATGGTAATCCGAGCTCCTTATGGTGGTGGAATTCATGGAGCGCTCTATCACTCACAGAGTATCGAAAAATTGTTTGCTGGAGTACCTGGTCTTAAGATCGTAGCACCTAGTACCCCTTATGATGTAAAAGGGCTTCTAAAAGCATCCATTCGTGATGAAGATCCTGTGTTGTTCTTGGAGCATAAACGTTGTTATCGTCTGATCAAAGGAGAAGTTCCATCAGAAGATTACACTATTCCGCTTGGTAAGGCGGAGGTGAAACGTGATGGATCAGACGTTACGGTGATTTCCTATGGCCTTATGGTACACTATGCCCTCGAAGCAGCTGAAAAGTTGGCAGAGGAAGGCATTAGTGTTCATGTCCTGGATTTGCGTAGTCTAATTCCACTCGATAAAGAAGCGATTCTCGAAGCGACTGCTAAAACAGGGAAAGTTCTAGTCTTGCATGAGGACAACAAAACAGGTGGATTTGGGGGAGAAATTGCATCCCTCATCGCAGAAGAGGCGTTCTTTGAATTAGATGCCCCTGTTCGCCGTCTCTGTGGTCCTGATGTACCTGCAATGCCATATAACAAGACGCTAGAAAAAGAATTTATGTTAAATCCAGAGAAAATTGCTAATGCATTGCGTGATCTAGCAGAATTTTAAGAGAGGAGGAGACCCAATGAAAGAAGATGTACGGATGCCACAACTAGGGGAGAGTGTCACAGAAGGTACGATTGCCAAATGGCTTAAACAACCTGGTGAGACAATCTCTTTGTATGATCCTATTTGTGAAGTGACCACTGACAAAGTAAATGCGGAAGTTCCTGCTACTATTGAAGGAAAAATGGCAGAGCTACTTGTTGAAGAAGGGCAGACTGTTTCGGTAGGTGAACTTATTTGCCGAATTGAAGTGGTAGGTTCAGAAGAAACTACTGCTAAAACTGGAACGGTTGTGCAACCTTCAACTGTTGTCGATACTACAAAAGAATTAATCACAGATACGAAAGTAGCAGATACTTCAGCTAAAAAACGATTCTCTCCAGCAGTATTACGTCTTGCTGATGAACATCAGATCGACCTTCAACTTCTCACTGGTACAGGTCGTGGCGGTAGAATCACTCGCAAAGATGTACTAAAAGCTGTAGAGGAGGGCGTCCCTGAGGCAAAAACAGAAACAGTTGCGACTAAGAACGAACCAACAGTTTCTGCACCTATCAACGTTCCTAGTGAGCCGGAAGTAGAGGCAACAACGCCTATTGCTCCAGTAGCTCCGTCTACTCCTAAACCAATGGTTAGTCCTGCTACATCGGAGCCTGAAGATATCGAGATTCCTGTCACTCCAGTCCGCAGAGCAATCGCCAATCGTATGCTGACGAGCAAACAGGAGATTCCACATGCCTGGATGATGGTAGAAGTGGATGTGACAGGATTAGTAGAGCTACGTAAAGCGAAAAAAGCAGCGTTTATGGAACGGGAAGGAATACCTTTGACGTTTATGCCGTTTTTCTTAGAGGCGACGATTGAAGGGCTCAAAGCATATCCCCAACTTAATTCCGTCTGGCAAGGGGATCACATTCTCCAAAAAAAGAGAATCAATCTCTCCTTAGCTGTCGCAACAGAGGACTCTCTGTATGTTCCTGTCATTCATGACGCTGATGAAAAGAATATTCGTGGGCTACAGAAATCAGTTATTCGTTTAGCGGAAAAAGCTCGCACCGGCAAGTTAGAATTAGCTGATACTCAAGGCGGAACGTTCACAGTGAATAATACCGGATCGTTTGGCTCCATTGCCTCTCAACCGATTATTAACCATCCACAAGCAGCGATCTTAGCTTTTGAGTCGATTCAAAAACGCCCAGTCTTTTTTGAAAGTGGAATGTTTGCGGTTCGAGACAAAATGAATCTCTGCCTTTCTCTTGACCATCGTGTGTTAGACGGTTGGGTAGTAGGCCAATTCCTTAAAGTAGTGAAAGACAAGCTAGAGTCGTATTCTGTAAATCATGAAATCTAAAGCAAAAAGGAGCAAACCCATTAGGGAATGCTCCTTTTTGTTATTCATCTCTTTACGTGCAATTGATAATATTCCTCTAAGGTAATCTTCTCCTCGTAAAGAAATGTAGCCAGTGGAATTCCGACATACCGAAAATGCCAAGGTTCATACTTATATCCCGTGATAGACTCTGTCCCCGCTGGATAACGTAAGATAAAACCGTATCGGTAGGAATTTGCAGCTAACCATTTGGCTTCCTTGGTGTTAGCAAAACAAGATGTCACAACACAACGCCCATTGGTTCCGGCGATATCCATCGACAACCCTGTCATATGTTCACTATGTCCTGGCTTTGCGGAAAAGCGATCAGCTTCTTTTTGACCACTTTGGCGAACATAGCGCTCATATAGTTCTTTTTGTGTCTGATAGGAGCGGTATCCTGACACGGCTGCCAGTGAGATTCCATCTTCTTTGGCACCAACAAACATCTTTTCTAAAGCCGTAGCTGCCACTTTTTGCATTTTCTTTCGTTCCGAACTTTGTGTAAGAAAAGCAACACGTGGTTCCGAAAGATTAGGCGGAACATATTCAGGTGGCAATCCATTTTGTTTATTGACTAGCCTTTGGATGGAAGTAATCTGAATCGAAGGAGATTGTTTGGAAGAGGCAACCTTCTGCTTCGGACTAGCAGACTTATTAGGGATCGGTGTACTTTCCTTCTTCAGCACAGGATCAGCTTGCACTGATGGTTCTGGTACTTCCACTTCTTTCTTCTCTTGACTCATTGCATATGGACTCTCCTCACGGTCTACATAGACAAATAGTAGAGTAATCAGCAAAAAAGAAGCAGTCATAAAAGGTTTTCTCACACGTTTCAAAAGATTAAGTCCTTTCTATCGACCAAAAATTCAGATTGATCGGATCTAAAAAGAAAAGCAGCAAACGAGATAATCGTAGCTGCCTTTGAAATTACTTTTTCGCATACGTTTCGTAATATTCCTCTAATGTAATCTGTTTTTCATAGATAAATTTTGCAAGTGGTTCGCCTACATACCGATAATGCCAGGATTCATGTTTATAGCCCGTAATCTCTTCTTTGCCTGGTGGATAGCGGAGAATGAATCCATATTTATAAGCATTATCCTTCAGCCATTGGGCTTCCTTGGTATTATGGAAGCAATCGGACGCTGCACATTTGCCGCTGTATCCAGCGATATCCATCGTCAGTCCGGTCATATGCTCACTATGTCCAGGTTTGGCGGAATAACGGTCTGCTGCTTCTTGCCCATCTCGTTTGACATAGTTGTTATACAAGATCTTTTGTGTCTTATACGACCGGTAACCAGATACCCCTGCCAGTGGAAGACCATCCTGTTTTGCTGCCTCAAACATTTTTTCCAATGACTCTGCAGCTACCCGTTGCATCTGTTTGATCTCTGCTGTCTGGTAGACAAATTTTATTTTCGGCACAATCAGATCGGGAGGAACATAATCTTCATCGAGTCCATGTTCTTTGTTTACCAACATTTGAATTTCTGTTAGTTCAATTTGTGGTTCAGATGAACTTGGTTTGGTTGGTTCCGTTGTAGAGGGTGTTGTTTCTTTTTTTGTTTCCTCAGAGGCATTTTTTGCACCTTTGTCCTCTTGATTAATGGCGAAAAAGATAGCCAATCCTATTAATAGAGTGGAGACTACTATCACAGCCGCTATCTTCCCAATACCATTGTTATCGCTTTTCTTTTGCCTACTTGCTCTTCTTGATCTTGGTTCCATACTAGACAGGAACTACATTAAATTACGGTAGTTCCGTTACACACCTCTTTCTGTTTGGGTTACCCTCTATTTAGGTTACTTTTTATCAAGAGAGATAGATTAAAATGTTATGAGAAGGTATGCTAATTAAGACATGACTCATTTATCATATCGAAAGAACGAAGTATATCCAATGACGAAAATATGGTGTTTTTAGAAAAATACCATTTGAAAATTGCATGAGTTCAGATAAAAATGTAGGTTTTGTTTGTTTTGCTTTAAGCTATTAGTTAACAGTAATTTATATACAATGATATTTTGCGGATTGATTTGTTCAGGCATGAAACTGGTTTTAAATAGAAAACACTCTAGGAATGTCATAATATGACGAACCTAGAGTGTACCTATTTTTTGATGTAATCTCTTAATGCTCTGTCAAATCATTTAAAGAAACGGTTTGTTCTCTTTCAGGTTGATCTAGAGGGAAGATCCTTGCTGTTTGATTATGATCATCTACATGTTGAATATAGATACGTTCGCCATTAAACGTAACGTTTGCCATAACTGGTGAAGCTGCAATTTCTTGTGCTCGTTGTACATGCATTGTTCGATCTCCTTTTTTATATATGAATAAGTTTTTCTTTTGAATGCGTTATTATACAAAACAACTTCACAGATTTTGCAACGATGAAAAATAAAACTCTAGGGAGCCTAAGACTCATAACTAGCCTAGAGTTTTAGCAATCATTGATCTAATTTTTGTTGAATTGTTTCGTACTCCGACATTTCGTGTCCATGTAAGTGTGATTGTTCTTCTTGTAAAAGTGATTGGATCAGATTCTGTTCTTCTTGACTAAGATCTGCGGATAGATCACGCAACTTTTTCTGTAGTTGCGAAATGATCTGTAGTCTTGATTGAGATTCGGAAGAGTTCGCACCTGCATTTATTAACTTTGCTTGTTCTTTTTCAAGACAAGTGGAGAGTATGTTCATTTCACTTAAAGATAGTTGCATTTCGTATGCCCCCTTCTGTTTGTGCAGGATTAGTATTGGATTTTCGAGGGAAGTGCATTCCTTGTCTTGAAAGATATAGATCACAAAGAAAGATTCATCTAACATAATAAGCAACTGTTACATTTGAATATAAATGAGGAGTAGCGAAATGAATCGTGAGTGGAGAAAGAAAAGGATGCAAGAGTTGATCCAGCAACAGAAACAAAACCGACCCAGAAGTTATAGTCCGCTCTTTCTGGAATGCGTGGAAAGCCTTCAACCGGATGTGTCGATCCTATCTGATAGTGATTCAGAAGAGATTTACTCTCGTATGCAGATCGATTTTCCTTTTACCTTCTGGGGTCAGGTTGACTGGAATGTAATGAGTAACAAACATACTTTCCAATCTATCGATGAGGCTCGGTCTTACTTTGAGAAGAACATGGATTTATCAAACGATCGGGTCTATATTTTATGGGGTTATGGGGACGACCCTGTTCTCCAAGCGAAGTTAGATAGCATCTTTTCCTCTATTGAACTGGTTGAATGTATTGGCTCAGATCAATTTTTATATCATCCGCAAAAAGCTATTATTTTGGAGTTATACCATGAGGGTAGTATTACAATGGGAGTTAGCACAAGTAAATTTGAATAGGCTATTGGTTTAGTATAAAAGCCAACTTTTAAAGGAGTTTGTATGGGTAAATATAATCGAATGAATAAAAAATCAACAATACCAGATTTGCAACCACTCCAAATACCAGCATGTTGGAAAGTGGGTCTCAACAAATTCAGTACCAAAGATCCTGAATAGATGAACGAGATGGATTACTTAGATAGAATGCACTATTTCAATGTGAGTTTATTGCAAATGAGTATGGAGCAAGACAACTTAGTACTCGATCTGAGTATCCAGAAGCGGAGTTAGATGGACAGTATGGGTTAGAGTTATTAAAAGATTGTGATTGGGAGAATCCATTAGTCTCGTATGAGACAAGAAGTAGGGAAGAGGTTGTCCATAAAATAGAGGACTTGCTGTGGCAGTCGACGATAGGGGAGTTTTCAGATAAGTAGTGTACCGGATCGTACAGAAGGATGCAGTTATCAGGTTGTAGCATGTGTTGAAAAGTTCAATATATGGCTTGAGGAGAGAGAAAATGGATCGCCAACAGGTACTTGATACTTTTGGTAAGTCTTTGATGACAAATGTGAGAGATTTTGTTTTAAATCAATATTCCGACACTCTAGATGGAAAGATGAAGGATGAGGGTTCGAAAAAGATTTATGAAGCAACTCAGGATATGGACCAAAAGTTGTTAAGGGAATTGGGAAAAGAACTGGTAGATTCCACGTTGCATTATTTCCTATGGCATTTGGAGCAGGAAATTACAGTGGCTTTGGTATTAGAAGTGGAAGGAACCAAGCTGAATTTAGCAGAAATAAGTGATGGGTTGCCTGGTGAGTTATATACAGAAGATGGATGGATTGAGCGTTTTAGTCAGTTTGGTAAGTCACAATTTAAGGGATAGTGGTTATAGGTATATAATTAATTCTGAATTGAGAAGGTATTAAGGGGTGACATATATAGAAATTTACTTAGACTCTCAAAATGCAAGACTACATATAGGTTTTATGGGGTTGGAATTACCAGCTTACAATATTAACTATTACTATATCTCGCAAGATTTAGCAGACTATTTTGGAGTTATTAATAACTATGAAGTGGAAGATATCGTAAAGAAGAAGAGAAAAGAATCTTCTGGTAGATGGAAGATAGAATTAGATTCTGAATCTCAGTGTTTCGTGGCCAGAAGTAAACGAGCAGAAGATCTCTTGGAGTTGGCAATCTGGATACTACAACGTACCAAAGCCTTAAAAAAAGAAGAAGAAGAGGAAATACGAACTAAAGCCATCAACATTATGAATAATTGGATTCCCCCAAAGTCACAAAGGTGGAAAGTAGGAGACATTTTTGTTATTCCACTACAACAGGAAAAATACGCGTTTGGACAAGTATTGCAAGATGACTCATATCGTACGGTATGTGCTCTTTTTGAGCATTGTCTAGGGGAACCTAAGCTTCACTAAACAGCAAGTAATATCTGTAATATCGGTAACTTCGTGGAACCTAGAACGATTGAATACCCTATGAGCTTAATACTGGTTTAGTGAGCTATAATGGAGCCATTTTTCATCGAGACGAAAGAAACATGGTAGAAGAAAACGATATTGGTCGGGCAATGGAAGTAGAGCTATCCGATGATATGGTTTTTCGAATTGTAGAGATAGTAGCTGAATAGGTTATAGTTCATAGACCCCTCTTTAGAAGTAAGAGGGGTCTTTTTTGTATGGCCTTAGCCGCTTTTCGATTTATCCCACTCTTAACGGGTAGTAAGACTCCCACCTCTAGAATGGGAGGAAGCAAGGAAGATGGGTGGGGGACAACTGAACGTAAAGGTCCGATCGGTTCAACTAAGCATCAGTGGGGGATAAAGAAAACTCCAATTAATGGAGCTTCATTTTATTTGATCTGAATATTGACAACGAAACTAACCATCGGTTATATTATAACCATAGGTTACTAACCAGTGGTTATAACAAAAATGTATGAAGGTGAGCTAAGCTATGGTAAGCAGACAAGAACTACGCTCTGAGGAAACGAAAAGAGGGATTTTATCAGCAGCAGGAACGCTTTTTGCAGAAAAAGGCTTTGATACTGTGACGATGCGAGAGATTGCCAAAAAAGCAGGATGCTCCCATACCACGATCTATTTATATTTCAAGGACAAAGAGACACTGCTTTATCAGTTGTCCATGCCTCCATTAGAAAAATTAAAACAAAAAATGTCGGATTTACTGCTTCGAACAGATCTCGTACCAGAGGAAAAGTTAAAAGGTGTAAGCAAAGAATTTATTGAGTTCTGTTTGCATAATCGGAACATGTACACTGTATTTTTTAACACGAAAGCATCTAGAGTAGATGAAGAAAAACCGGAGTTAGAGCTTAACAGATTACGAATAGAGCTTTTTGATTTACTCAAGCAAGCGCTACAAGGTTGTCTATCGATCAAGGAAGAGGAACGACTTTTGGCTTTTACTCGTATTACCTTTTTCACATTACATGGGATTGTAGGAACATATCATCTTTCTGATGAACCATTGGATACATTACTCGACCGGATGACACCAACTTTTGCTGAGGCAATGGAAGTGTTACTTCTGGGCTTTAAACAAAAAAGATAAATAGGAGATAAACAAATGAAAATAAGACAGATCTCAGAACATGTGTGGAGTTTACGGACTTGGATGCTAATTCCAATTCATGTTTGGGTTGTGGTAGACGAAGAGGGGGTAACGTTGGTAGATGCAGGCTTGTCAATGATGGCAAAGGGAATTTTAAAATTCATTGACCAATTGGAAGCTGGTCCATTGCAGCGAATCGTGTTGACACATGGGCATTCGGATCATGTTGGAGCAGTCAAAAAGATCGTAGAAGCGACCCGAGTCCCCGTCTATGCTCATCGGATTGAAATTCCTTATATGGAAGGGGATTTACCATATCCAGGACGTAAAAAGGCTACTCCATTAGTAGCCAGGCAGCTAAGCCAAGCTCTTCCAGAAGACGACCAAGGAAAGAATCTATCAATTGGTGGATTAACTCCATATCTTACACCTGGGCATTCACCTGGACATGTCGTTTACTTCCATGAAGAAGATGGAGTATTACTTGCAGGAGATCTTTTTACCTCGAAAAAAGGGAAGTTATATCGACCGATCCCTATGTTTACTGCAGATATGAAAGAGGCAGTGAAAAGTAGCTCTATTGTTAGGAAATTACAACCCAAGCGATTGGAAGTTTGTCACGGCGACTCTGTAATGCTACCAACAGAACACCTAGATGAGTACATTCAAAAGACGACAGATAAATATATAAAATAAACAGACTCACGGAATCTATATACAAAAACAGCTCTAGCGTACTTGTCCAGTGAAATCAAGTTACGCTAGAGCTGTCATGTTCATAGAAATCTTATTTAATTAACCCTTCTTTTTTTAGGAAGTTAATTGCAACCTTTTTCGGGTTCTTCTTATCGATATCGACTTGAGCGTTCATTTCTGCCATCTCTTCATTCGAAATCTTCCCGGCTAATTGATTTAGTATCTCTTTTAGCTCAGGGTATTTTTTTAATGTTTCTTGATTCACAATAGGTGCTGCGTAATAAGGGGGGAAGAACTTTTTGTCATCCTTTAATAGATGCAGATTGAAGCGAACAATTCTGCCATCTGTTGTGAAACCTGGGATTAGATCAACTTCGCCTTCTTTTACAGCAGAGTACATTAGATTGGAATCTAAGCTTTTCTTCTCCTTGAATTGTAAGTTATAGGCTTTAACAAATTGATCATAACCATCTTCTCGCTCATAGAAAGGAGCAGGTCCTCCAAAGAGAAGTTCTGGAGATCTACTGGATAGCTCGGAAATGTTTTGGATTCCTAATGTTTTCGCTACTTGTGGATTTAAGGTAATGGCATAGGTGTTTTCAAATCCAAGTGGCTTTAACCATTCCAATTGAAGTTTTTCTCGATAGCCTGCTTGTGTTTTTTGGAAAATCTCATCTGGAGTCATATTAGGATCATATTGTTCTTTCAAGATGGTTAGTAGTCCGGTGCCTGTGTATTCAACATATATATCAATGTCGCCTTTTTGTATTGCTTGGGTCAAGATCGGGGTATCACCTAGACCATCATTCACTGTGACTGGGTAGTCTGTTTTGTTTTTGAGGTATTCGGCAATGATATGGGGCAAAATCAATTGTTCTGTCCAATTTTTACCTGATATAACAATGGTCTTGTCCGCTTTATTTTCCTGATAGATGGTAATGCCGCCTAATACTAAGACAGGAACCAAAATGATAATGACCAGTTTTTTGATAGAGAACTTTTGACCGCGTTTTGGATCGGTTGCCAACTCAATACGCTTTAGTATCACATCAAACAAGATTGCTAGTAACGCTGCTGGAATTGCACCTGCTAATACTACCTCATTTCGTGTGGAGGTAAGTCCTCTGTAGATGAGATCCCCCATTCCCCCTGCGCCAATAAAAGCTGATAGTGTAGCAACACCAATTGTTAATACAGTTGCTGTTCGTAAACCTGCCATGATAACGGGTAAGGCAAGTGGCAATTCTATCATTCGCAAAATTTGATAGTTGGTCATACCCATCCCTCGTCCTGCTTCGATGACAGATGAATCTACTCCGATAATTCCAGTGTAGGTGTTACGTAAAATAGGGAGGAGTGCATAAATCGTCAAAGCAATGATTGCAGTGGTACTTCCGATACCAAAAATGGGTAAGAGGAAACCGAATAAGGCTAAACTTGGGATTGTTTGAAAAATAGAAACGGCTCCTATGATCGGTTCAGCAATGCGTTTGTGTCGCGAGATGTAAATACCAAGTGGTATGGAAATCAAGGAGGCGATCAGAATGGAAACCAGTGATAAATATAGATGTTGTTGTAGTCCGATGAGGATTTCTGGCCAGCGATTTTGAACGGTCTGAATAAATAAGGAAAAAAAGTTTTGTTCAGTCATGTTGGATCCCTCCTTCCGCAGGCGTAGCTGGTTTCATTCCTGCTAAACCTCGCATCATAGAGGAACGAGTAATGAGACCCATTAGTTTCGAATTTTGAAGAACGGGGATGGAGGGAACCTTGTATTTGGCAAAAACTTCTGCCACATCGGAATAGGAGCAATCGGGCTCTACTGTAACCAAGTCTCGATGCATAATATCTTGGAGTGTTTTCTCTTCATCGTTGTAAAACTTCTCTACATCTTCTAAGTAAACAATTCCAAGCAATTTATTACTTTGATCTGTTACAAGTAGGCTGTCTACCCGATTTTTGGACATCCATTTTAAGGATTCTGCTAAACCTCTGGTCGGTTTTGCGGTGATCACTTTCTGGATCATCAGATCAGAAGCGGTAGGATTGGTAGAAGATTTTATTTCCAATCGGTTTTCGCCGATAAAGTCTCTGACAAAGTCATTTTGGGGGTGTCGGAGGATTTTTTCTGGAGTATCAAATTGGACGATTACTCCTTCATTCATGATGGCAATCCGATCTGCTATCTTGATCGCTTCATCCATGTCATGAGTAACGAATACAATCGTTTTTTTGATAGATTCCTGCAAATTTACTAATTCATCCTGTAATTGTTCTCTGCTAATCGGATCTAATGCACTGAAAGGTTCATCCATTAGCACGATTGGAGGTTCTGCAGCTAATGCACGAACAACACCTACGCGTTGTTGTTGCCCACCACTTAATTCCATTGGAAACCTATCTCGGAATAGACTAGGATCCAGCCCTACTAAATCTAGTAGTTCATCGACACGTCTGGAATATTTCTCTTCTTCCCAGCCTTTCAATCTTGGAACAAGAGAAATGTTTTCTCCAATGGTCATATGAGGTAGTAATCCAATTTGTTGAATTACATAACCAATATTCCTCCGCAGTTCCACAGGATTGGTTTCATTAATGTTTTTCCCATTGATGAATATAGATCCACTTGTTGGCTCGATTAAGCGATTGATCATTTTCATCGTAGTGGTCTTCCCACAACCACTCGGTCCGATGAAGGTGATCAGCTCACCCTTATGAATCTGAAAATCGATGTTTTTTAGTGCCTGAAAGCCATCCGAAAACGTTTTACTTACTTCTTTAAAAACAATCAAAAAATCCCCTCACTTTTTTCTTATAAACTTTGTAAAAATATACAATAATTCTTCTATACCCGTTTATTCTATAATTTAAACATTTTTTATATAAAATTTCAAATAATCTATTTGCCTGTTGCATTATTACAATAGTTAAACGTAGGTGCGTAGTTGGTTTCCCCGCTTCTGCCTGTTCTACCTGTTCTAAGGGATCTGCATAGGCTCCCTATCACTCCTAATCAAACTCCAAAGGGAAACCTCTGGCTTTGGGCTAATAATACAGACTGCTCTAATCTATTTACCTGTAATGTATATGTGATATTCACCTATTCCTTCTGACTTTCGTATCTTGAGGAAAGGGGTGATTATTTTGTATCACATCGTAGTAGTGCTAAATCAGTTTCGACTATATCTATACCAAGATAGAAGGTTGATTCGATCTTATCCAATTGGAATTGGTAGGATTTTGACACAGACTCCTACAGGTATATATCAAATTATTAATAAAGCACCATACCCTAATTCGTATCCAGGTGGTCCTATTACGGTATATGGTACGTTTTGGTTAGGGCTATCGAGAAAAGGATATGGAATTCATGGTACCAATCAACCTTCTTCGATCGGTAAACGGGTATCAAGAGGATGTATTCGTATGTATAACAAGGACGTAGAGGAATTAGCGAAAATGGTGAGAATCGGAACAATGGTACGAATTAGACAGAACTAACGAGACATTACAAAAAATTCTATGTCAACACTAAACCGGCTTTTAGTGGTAAATGATCGGAAGCTACTGGCAGCTTCTGTTCTACTTCAACTGACTTTACCTTTAGATCTCGACTTACGAAAATATAATCCAACTGAACTTTGGGTTTTGTAGAAGGGAATGTGTAATAGGGACCTTTGCCGACAGCATGGCAAACATCGACAAAGTGCTCCATCATGTTGTGCCATGATTTGGAATGAGGTCTCTTATTCCAGTCTCCCATGATAATAGTAGGATGAAGGTCATTCATTACTTGTTGTAGGAGGAAATCTGTTTGTTTTCGATGGATTAACGGATTTAGGCTAAAGTGAGTTACATATGCTTTCAGAACAACTTGTTGAACGAGGATGTGGATCTCCAATAAAGATCTACTTTCACTGAATCGGCTCTGGTAGGGGAGTAGGTGATTCTTTTGAAACAAGATGGGAAATTGGGATAAAAAAGCATTTCCGTATTGGCGGGGCGTGTTGGCATTTTTAGATTTTAAGGTAATTGCACCACCAAATGCATATTCCATTTGGAGTTGTTTTGCTAGCCAAGATATCTGATCTGCAAAATTACTTCTTTTGGAAAAAGACCGATCCACTTCATTCAGTCCTATTAGGTTGGCATTGCTTTCTTTTATTACTTGAGCGATCCGCTCTAAACTTAGTTTTCGATCTGTTCCCCGACCATGGTGGATATTAAAGGTCATAACGTTTAGTTTCATCCAACTATCTCCGATCTCATGTTGTCTTAATATAAGTATTGACAAAAAGTTCGTGTCTGTAGTTCTTTCATACTGAAGGAAAGATTTTATAAAATTCCTGTTTTTCCCTTCTTCTCATTTTTTTCGTATAAATTATGTTACGATGATGGAAAGAGAGAGGAGAAGAGCCAGTGTTTCAAGTCTATGATCTAGGGACGAATGTTCCTTATAAACAAACATGGGAAGAACAAAGACAAAGAGTAAAACAGATTGATGAGGGTTTAGCAGAAAGCCAGTTATGGCTACTAGAGCATTCTCATACAGTGACCATGGGACGGGGAACGGAAGCACAAAATGTGTTGTTTTCTGCTGAACAATATGAACAACAAGGGATTCAATTAGTAGAGGTAGATCGTGGTGGAGATGTTACCTACCATGGACCAGGCCAGTTGGTTGGTTATCCACTTTTTTATTTAGGGAATCGGGAAAAAGGAAATGATGCTCGACAATACCTTCGCGATTTAGAAGAGTCGCTTATTCTAGCTCTTAGTAAGTGGGGTATTCAGGGTACAAGAAAAGAAGCCTACACCGGGGTTTGGGTAGGCGAAGAGAAGATTGCGGCAATCGGGGTGAAGTTTCATCGGGCTCGTCATCAGAAAGGGTACATAACAAGTCATGGGTTTGCGCTCAACCTTCGTACCGATCTCCGCTATTTTCAAACGATTGTACCTTGTGGTATTCAAGAATATGGTGTTACATCCCTCGCCAAAGTCTTGGATAGGGAGATGGACAATCACGAGATAGATCGCATGAAAAAAGAAATGGAGTCTGCGATGCGGGAAGTTTTCTCTGATCTCTATGCTTCTTGTAGCAGCAAATGAAGATGATCTACTCTGCGCCGGGTATCCTGCTCGAGGAACCGGCGTATTTCGTTTCTAGGAACAGTCAGAATAGTTTGGAACTCCTCATCGATCTCTCCAAGTTGTTGTTTGTGCTGAAAGTTTTGCAGAACCTCTTTACTTGTCCAATTTAGTTCAATCCGATAGATGATACCGAAATTGCCATTTTGTTTGAGATAGGCAGGTTCTATAGTACGAGTTAGATTGGAATCTTGTAAATTGATTCCGATCTCCTCCAATACCTCACGTTGTATCGTTTTCTCCAATTGAAATTCCATCCCATCTCCGTCAGCTTGATCAAGTGAACCACCCACTGGTTGCAAGTAGCCGGGTCGAAAGGATTCTTCACCTAGATCTCCAAACACAAAATGATCATCTGTGGTCACCATAATACAAGAAGCAAAGAGAGTGCGGCAATAATAGGGGGAATCTTCGGATAGTTTCCGCCGAGAGTAGAGATAATGCTCATATTTTGTCTCTTGTAACTCAAAAGTGAAAGTGGGTTTGGTGGCAGTAGGTAAAGTGAACTTACTAACATGATAGATGGTCCCATTGGTCATATGAGGAATGGTTAGTTTGGCTTCTTCCCAATAAGAAGTTATATCTGCCTGAAGCTTAAAAGGTAGATCTACTTTGGTACCAGAATGAAAAGCTCGTACTGGAAAATGAAGAGGATAGAGATGCATTGGAATTCCTCCAGTCATTTAATTTTATTGCCTGATGAATTCGCGATATTGCGAAAGGGGAGATTTCCTTTGAACTTTGTTTTCTGTATTTGAGAGAGATGATATCATAATCTTTAGAAAATAATAGTAGAATGGGGGCAATGTTTTGTCCAATAGAAAAAAGACTATTTGGATTATAGTAGGGGTTTTGGTCAATATAATGATTGCTTTTGTCGTCGCTCATCTATTAGATTCTACCTATTGGGATGTTTCGTTGTTTACTGGAATTCTTTTAACGGCAGGAAACTTTTTCTTTCGTAGTACAGGTGGTGCTTCAACTAGCTTTTTAGATCATAACATTCAGAGTTCTACTGGTGTAAAGATGGAGAAGGAAGAGATCAGCCTACATGTAAGTCCATTCTTTTTGGGTTCGTTATTTTATACGATCGTCACACTCATTATCCTATTAATCAAGAGTTTTTTGTTTCATAATTCTTAGAATGGAGAATCAATAAAAAAGTCCTGTTCAAACGTAATCAAAAAGATGCGTGAACAGGACTTTTTTGACTGGGGATTTTTACTGAATCCCAATAAATAGATCGTATAGGGATAGTAGGGTCACGCCCACCGTGCCAAGCATAAAAGCACCACCAAGAATTACCCCTGGAGTATTACCTGTTTTCTTATTGAACAAGAATCCTCTAACGGCCAAGATACTGATGATAACTAAGATCGGTACCATAAAATACTCAAGAATAAATTCACTCATTTTGCTTCACCTGCTTTCTTCATCATCGGAAAACGGCTTCTTTTTACCATATTCGGTCGATTACAACTACTTATTTTACCCAGTCTGCTTTGGTTTGTCTATGGTAAGGAGTAGGGAAAAGCATCTCTTCAGTTGTGGAACTCTTTTCTCTATAATGAAAAGAGAAAAGATACAAAATTATTGCTAGTCAAAAATGAAAGCGTTTACTAACAGTGGTTAAGGAGGAAAGAAATTGGCAGAAGAAACAACACAAAAAAAGGTATCAACGGAGCGTAAGCCCTCTTTTACTACTCATTCTGGTATTCCAGTAGATCGGATATACGAGCCAAAAGCAAAGGCACCAGAAGCAACAGCAGGGGAGTATCCATATACTCGCGGCATTCATCCAACCATGTATCGCAGTCGGTTTTGGACAATGCGCCAATATGCTGGGTTTGGATCAGCGGAGGAAACTAATAAACGATTTCGTTATCTACTTGATCAAGGACAGACAGGTTTATCGGTGGCTTTTGATCTGCCTACCCAGATTGGATACGATTCAGACGACCCGATGTCTCTTGGAGAGGTAGGAAAAGTAGGGGTAGCCATCGATTCGCTAGCAGATATGGAAAAATTGTTGGCAGAGATTCCTCTTGATCGTGTCAGTACCTCGATGACGATCAATGCACCGGCTTCTATTTTGCTGGCAATGTATTTGGTAGTGGCGGAAAAACAAGGAGTTTCTTGGGGACAAGTCTCTGGGACGATTCAGAACGATATTCTCAAAGAATATGTGGCTAGAGGTACTTATATTTTTCCTCCCGCTCCATCTATGCGCCTTATTACGGATATTATCTCATTTTGTGCTCAGAAAGTGCCTAAGTGGAATACGATTAGTATCTCTGGATACCACATCCGAGAGGCCGGATCGACAGCAGTACAAGAACTGGCTTTTACGTTAGCGAATGGCATCGCTTATATACGAGCAGCGCAAAAGGCTGGACTTGAGGTGGATCAATTTGCCCCTCGACTCTCTTTCTTTTTTAATGCTCATAATCATTTGTTTGAGGAAGTAGCAAAGTTTCGTGCAGCTCGTAGAATGTGGGCTAAGATCGTACGAGAAAAATTTGGCGCCAAAAAGGAACGTTCTTGGCAGCTTCGTTTTCATACGCAGACAGGGGGTTCGACGCTAACTGCGCAACAACCAGATAACAATATTGTTCGGGTTGCATTACAAGCTCTGGCTGCCATTCTTGGCGGAACACAAAGTCTTCATACGAACAGTCGAGATGAGGCACTTGCACTCCCTACAGAAGAATCGGCGCGAATTGCATTGCGTACTCAACAGATCATTGCTTATGAGAGTGGAGTAGCCGATGTAGTAGATCCACTTGGAGGTTCGTACTATATCGAACAGTTAACCGATGAGGTGGAGGAAGCTTCCTGGAAGTATCTGGATACTATTGAAGAAATGGGGGGCGCTGTTCAAGCAGTAGAAGAAGGGTATATGCAGAGGGAGATTCAACGGGTTGCTTACGAGACACATCGCCAAATGGAGGCTCAAGAGCAAATTGTAGTGGGAATGAATCAGTTTGTACAAGAAGATGAAGTATCGCCACCAGTGTTACGTGTGGATCCCGAAGTAGGGCGCAGACAGATCGCTGCATTAAAGAAGATGCGTTCTAATCGGAACTCAGAATTGGTGGAAAAATCATTACAAAACTTACGAAAATTAGCAGCGACGGAAGCGAATCTAATGCCAGCAATAATAGATACGGTTCGGGTCTATGCAACAGTAGGTGAAATCTGCCATGCACTACGAGACGTTTTTGGAGAACATCAACCGATTTAATGAGGAGGTCATGGTATGGATAGACCAATACGGATTTTGATTGCCAAACCTGGGTTAGACGGTCATAGCCGAGGTGCACTCATTATTGCTCAGGCATTACGAGATGCAGGCATGGAAGTAATCTATACAGGTCTTCGCCAAACTCCACAACAAGTGGTAGCGGCGGCTATTCAGGAAGATGTTGATATTATCGGACTTTCTTGTCTATCGGGAGCTCATTTGGAGCTTTTTCCGATGGTACTCCAATTACTCCGAGAGGAAGAGGTGGACGATATCCTTGTTTTTGGGGGAGGGATTATCCCAGAGGCTGATATCCCAGTCTTACAAGAAGCAGGGATTGGAGCAATTTTTCCGCCTGGCTCGACCACACATGAAGTGATTGATTATATACAAAAAGTGGTATCCAAGAAACGGGAGACGAGTACATGGAGCTAAAACAAATTGATCATATCGGGATTGCCGTTCATTCGCTGGAAGAGTCGATCCCCTTATATAGAGATGTATTAGGATTACCACTCTTATCTATTGAAGATGTTGTCTCGGAACAAGTTCGGGTCGCATTTTTTCAGATTGGAGAGGTGCGGATTGAGTTACTCGAGCCACTCTCTGAAGAATCTGCTATCGCCAAACATTTGGCAACTCGAGGCGAAGGGTTTCATCATATTGCATATCGGGTCGAAAAGATTGAACGATCGTTAGGTACGGCGCAAGAAAAGGGAATAAAACTTATCCATACGAATCCCAAATTAGGGGCGCATCAGGCACAAATCGCCTTTCTTCATCCAAAATCAACGGGAAAAGTGCTTACCGAGCTTTGCCAGCCTGCTAAAAAGGAGTGAGAAAGGCATGGATATGTATCAGAAAATAAGAGAAATGTATGAAAAGAGGCGCAAGATTGAATTAGGTGGAGGAGATCGTAGGCGCAAAGCCCAGCATGAACGAGGGAAGTTGACTGCACGAGAACGGATTGATCTCCTATTAGATGAGGATACTTTTGTGGAACTAAATCCTTTTCTAGAGCATCGGGTAGGGGATTTTGGGATGGATCAAATGGAGGCACCAGGAGAGGGGGTTGTAACAGGGTATGGTAAAATCGATGGCCGAATTATTTATCTATTCGCCCATGATTTTACGGTGTTTGGTGGCGCTCTAGGGGAGATGCATGCCCAAAAGATCGCTCGTATGATGGATCTTGCTGCAAAGAATGGTGCTCCGATCATTGGACTAAATGATTCAGGAGGTGCCCGAATCCAAGAAGGTGTACTTTCATTAGATGGATATGGTCATGTATTTTATCGCAATAGTATCTATTCAGGGGTAGTTCCACAGATATCGGCTATCATGGGACCTTGTGCAGGAGGGGCAGTTTATTCACCTGCATTGACAGACTTTGTTTTCATGGTGGAGAAAACAAGTCAGATGTTTATTACGGGACCGAAGGTAATCGAAACCGTTACCAAAGAACAGATTGGGGCAGAAGAGCTAGGAGGTGCTCAAGTCCATGCAAGTCTAAGTGGCAATGCTCATTTTACTGCTCCGACAGAAGAAGAAGTGTTGCTTGGGATTCGCCGATTACTCTCCTTCTTGCCGTCCCATACAGGGGAAGTGCCACCTAAATACCCATTTACGGAAGAAGATTGTTGGATAGAGGAACTTGCGGAGATCGTGCCAGTAGAAGGTACTAAGGTCTATGATGTACGTAAAGTGATTCATCAGTTAGTAGATCAGGGAGATTTTCTAGAGGTACAAAACCAATTTGCACGTAATGTAGTCGTCGGATTCGCACGGATCGGGGGAAATTCCGTCGGGATTGTCGCTAATCAACCAAAGGTAATGGCAGGGAGTTTAGACTTAGATGCAGGAGATAAGATTAGTCGGTTTGTTCGGTTCTGCGATTGTTTTCAAATTCCGCTCTTGACGATGGTCGATGTGACGGGATTTTTCCCGGGTGTCCAGCAGGAACATCAAGGGATTATTCGTCATGGAGCCAAAATCTTATATGCTTACTCAGAAGCGACTGTTCCCAAGATTACGTTGATCCTGCGCAAAGCTTTTGGTGGAGCTTATGTGGCACTCAATAGCAAAGCGATCGGAGCAGATCTTGTCTTTGCTTGGCCTTCTGCTGAAGTGGCTGTGATGGGGCCAGAGGGCGCTGCCAATATTATCTTTTCGCGCGATATCAAAGGCAGTGATCAGCCAGAGGAGATGAGACGCGCCAAAATTCAAGAATACCGAGAAAAATTTGCCAACCCATACATTGCAGCGAAATATGGCATGGTTGATGATGTGATAGACCCACGAGAGACCAAAATAAAGTTAATCCAAGCTTTGGAAATGTTGCATAGTAAACAAGAAACGAGACCAGTAAAAAAGCACGGAAACATTCCGTTGTAATATTTTTCTACAATGAATGTTATCCCATATTTTGCATATTTGCCAAACCTCACATGGCAATCGCCAAACCATGGTGGTACAATAGTCTGCATATCCTGATCCTGACAGATAGGAGGGACTATGGTCCCATGGTAAATGAACAACGAATTGTAGAAGAATTTATGCAGCTTGTACAGGTAGACAGCGAAACAGGAAACGAACGTGCCATTTGTGATGTGTTAAAAAACAAATTTCAACAGCTCGGCCTTGAGGTAATCGAGGACGGCTCCCAACCATACACGAAATATGGTGCAGGAAACTTAGTAGCAACCCTTCAGGGGAATGTTGCGAATGCTCCTACCATCTATTTTACTTGCCATATGGATACCGTAACTCCTGGAAAAGGGATTAAACCCTTCATTCAGGGTGAGCGGATTGTAAGTGATGGCACCACCATCTTAGGCAGTGATGACAAAGCAGGACTTGCTGCTCTACTGGAAGGAATTAGGCTCCTACAAGAGCAGAATATTCCACATGGAACGCTCCAATTTGTGATCACCATCGGGGAGGAATCTGGACTGGTTGGCTCTCGTCACATTGACCGCTCTTTGATCAAAGCAGAGTATGGTTTTGCTCTTGATTCCGATGGACCGGTAGGGGAGATCATCGTTGGAGCTCCTTCACAAATAAAGTTACATAGTGTGATTCGTGGTAAATCTGCTCATGCAGGGGTTAGTCCAGAAAAAGGAATTAGTGCCATTCAAGTGGCAAGTAAAGCAGTTGCCAATATGCCTCTTGGTCGGATTGATTTTGAGACTACTGCCAATATCGGAAGCTTTGCTGGTGGAAAAGCAACCAATATCGTTCCAGATTATGTAGAAGTAATCGCGGAAGCACGTAGTCGAAATGAGGATAAATTGGCAAAGCAAGTAGAGAAGATGATCACAGCATTTCAACTTGCTGCTGAAAAACATGGTGCCCAAGCAGAAGTCGAGACAGAGACTCTCTATCCCGCTTTCCAATATGATGAAAATGATATTGTCGTGCAAAAAGCGCTTGCCGCAGTAAAACGGGTTGGACGCGAAGCAAACATTGGAGAGAGTGGCGGCGGAAGCGATGCCAACGTATTCAATGGCTATGGCATCCCAACGATAAATCTCGGAATTGGCTATGAAAATATCCATACTACTGATGAAGCGATGCCCATCCCAGAATTGCTCAAAGCCGCAGAGCTGGTAGTAGCACTTGCTCAAGAATGTACGAAAAAATAGAGTCTAATAACAACAAAAGCTCTTACTTCACGTTACAATACGTGTTAGTAAGAGCTTTATATAGCATTAGGGAAACAAATACTTAGTTGGATCCAAAACTAGTAAACCAGATAGTTTGTCCATCAAGTGGAATTCAGAGTTTGCAATACAAATATGGCAACTTGAACAGCAATAATATTTCTTTGGATTTGGTGCATTTCATGCTTAGAAGGCGCTAGTATAGGCAGGTAGATTTTCTCAAATGTGAAAGAGTTTGAACGCTCCCCCACTACGCTAATGCTAAGAGGTGGGGGATTCTTGGGTAATCCTATCTACCGATAGGAAATGCACCAAGCTCAAACCGTAGTTCCTACGGCAAGAATTCTTAGCCCTTCTTATATTCTGAGCAGCATTAAGGTCTCGATCATGTTCTGTCCGACACTCAGGGCATATCCAACTTCGAAGATTTAGGTTTTTCACCTCTTTATTTTGATAGGCACAAGCCGAACAAAGCTGACTAGATGGAAACGTTTTACCTATTTTCACGATGGTTCTTCCGAACCACTTTGCCTTATAGGTCAGCATGGTGACAAACTCCGACCAAGAAGCATCCGTAATGGACTTTGTTAGAGAATGATTTTTCACCATGTTTTTAACTTGCAGATCTTCCAAGCAAATCGTTTGGTTTTCACGGATGAGCTTAGTAGAAAGTTGTTGGAGAAAATCATGTCTCGCATGCACGATCTTCTCATGGATTTTGGCGACTCGGATTCGTGCTTTGTTCCAGTTGAACCCCCTTTAGTACGTCTTGACATGGTTCTTTGGGATTTCGCTAGCTTCTGTTCATATTGTCGAAAATACCGAGGAGCTGGATCTTTTGTTCCGTTGGAACAAACTGCAAAATCTTTCAGTCCCAAATCAATCCCAATCGCTTGGTCAGGGTCTACTGGATGGTAAGGGTATTGGTGTAATTCACAAAGAACGGAAACAAAATATGTAGGGTTTTTACGAATGGTAGCAGAAAGGATTTTCCCTTCTACTTCTCGAGACTTAGCAAACGTTACCCAGCCTAGCTTTGGAAGTTTGACTTGGTTCCCCGACACTTCAATACTTGGATTGCTCTTCTTAGGATAATTGGATTGACTGGTATAAGACTGTACTGGATTCCGTTTGCTTTTCCATCGTGGCAGGTCATTTTGTTTTTGGAAAAAACGACGAAAAGATCTGCTAAATTCTTTAAGGAGTTTTGGAGAGAAGTGGAATCTACTTCTCGTAACCATTCCCTTTCTTTTTTGAGTTGTGTTAACAAACGAGAACAAGTAGGATAGGTGAGTCCTTTCTTCGTTTCCCGATAGGCTTCTTGCCATTTGGTTAAGAAATAGTTAAAAACAAAGCGACTACAGCCGATCGATTGATTTATCAATCGTGCCTGTTCCATAGTAGGATCGATCCGGAACTGAAATGCCTTATACATTTGGTTTCACCTCCCTCCGAATAGCTGAAAGTATTTTACAACTTTTTAGAATAATGTCAATGTCATTCGGGAGGATCAAGAAATTCATGAAGGAAAAAGCACCGAAATGGGTCGGATTTGCGAGAGGGTAGAAACCCTCCCTCGTCCGACGCTCATCTCCCACTTTCGCTATGCTTAGAAGTGGGAGTATTCTCCGCTATAATAGATAAAAATTAGGAGCTGCCAAACCCAATTTTCCTCTTATCCGTATCTGAATAAACCACTGACTCAAATGCTTTCTCAATATCGACTGCTTCTACTGATTCATAATCCTTTGAATTGGTTTCATATATTCGTTTATTTTGTTGAATGCGGATATTTTCGACTAAGTTTCTAACAAAACGGCCGTTCCCCTCTACTGTTCGGTTAGAGGATGCCCGTTTTTGGAAGTATTGAGAAATCAATTTCTCCTTTTCTCCACTTAGTAAGAGATGATTCTTTTTTAACAAGTTCATGGTCATCTCTACAATTTCCTCGATCGAGTAATCCGGAAAATGGAAACGGTATGGTACTCTCGAACGAAAACCGGGGTTTGTGTCCAGCAATTTATCCATTAAATCTTTATATCCCGCTAGAATAATGACCACTTCATCTCGCTTGTTTTCCATTTCTTTAATTAGTTCATTGATTGCTTCTTGTCCAAAATCATCTTGAGCAAGCGAATAGGCTTCATCAATGAATAAAACTCCACCTTTGGCACGATTTACTGCGTCTCGAACTTTAGGGGCAGTTTGTCCTAAGTATTTTGCTACTAAATCGCTTCTACTTACTTCGATTAAGTGTCCATTAGATAACCAGCCAATCGATCTTAGGAATTTGGCGATAATTCTAGCTATGGTTGTTTTTCCTGTGCCTGGAGAACCATAAAAGACCATGTGAATATTGGGTCTTTCAACAAAGTATCCTTTTTCTCTCTTTTTATTTTCGATGTTTAAGAACTTCATTAAATCAAAAACTCGATCCTTTACCTCTGTTAGACCAACCATACTAAGTAATTCGTTTTGCGCCTGATCTTGAAGGGAATCTAGTCTTGATTGTTCACTTGTTTCGTAGACCAATCCTAAAGCTGCTTTGAGGTCGATCTCTTTAATTTGATTTAGGGCCTCTTCTTGATCAGAATCAGCAATGCGAACTAATAAGTTCTCAATGATTTTCTCGGAAAATGTTTCGACCCACCTTGCGTTACCTTTTACAATTCCATCGTGAGACATGGTGGAGATACTTTTTTCCAACGAGTCTTGGATCAGTGATGTTTCATAACCTTTGACTTCGAGCCGTCGTTTCGCTATTTCTGCAAGTTCGCTTGGGGTAAAATCTCTGAAATGAAACCAATGAGAAATTCGAGATTGTAACCCAGGGTTGGCATCTAATAGCTCATCTAATTGAGCCTGTTGTCCTTCCAAAATAACAATAAAGTTACCTTGTTCTTCATCCATTCTCTTTACTATATAATTTAGAATCTCTTGCTCTGTTTCATCCTCGGTATTTTTATTTCTCAAGGTGTAAGCATTTTTGATAAATAAGATACCACCTAATGCGTCATCTATCTTGGCTTTGGTTTTTTCCATAGTGTGAGATATGGGATAACCGACTAAATCACCTCTGGTTACCTCTATCACTTTTTCATGTTTTAAATAACCTGACCGACTGAGTAGTTTTGCTATGATATTGGCAACTGCAGTTTTTCCTGTTCCTTCGGGACCAGAAAATACCATGTGCATCGTTGGGGTTGAAGGGGGAATGAGTCCAAGTGATAGTAATTTCTGTTCGCCTTTTATTTTCTTAATGAACCGATTGACTTGATCTTTGAGTTCCGATAATCCTACTAATTGATTTAGCTCTGCATCAATATCATCAAAATTGATTTTTGCTAGATCGACTGTTTTTTTAGTATCAGATTTAGATTGACTAATCGGAGGAAATGGTGATCCCTCTAAAATAGCGTTTTTGATAGATTTCAAAAACTCCCATGTTTCGAATTTGGCGAGCGTGATGGTGCTTTCCCAATCCGCAAAATCATTGATATAATCACAAACCATTCTTGCGATCTCTAAGTCTGGAACATGAAGTAATCTATTTCCTAGTTTGATTAAACGGATATCATAGATGGATTCTTGTTTATTATGTTTCCCTACTGGAGTTAGAGATTTAAATACGCATAATTTTGGGGTAAGTAATAGGGAAGGCATCACACCACCGCCCCATGGAGGAGAAAATTCAATAAAAGGACCATCTACCTCTGGGCCAAATGGGCTACTATCAATAAATCCGTCCTCATCTAACAAGGAGCCATACTCGTCTTTCTTCTGTTGGTAACTCTCTTGAAGTCTTATGTACTCTTGATGATTCTCTAACTCTTGGAGAGTTTGAATTTGATATTTGTCTACCATTTCGTTTAATTTTTTTACCAAATCATCTGCCCATTCTTGATAAAGACAATAGAATAGTAATTTATCATCACCATAAACGGTAGGTAAAGAATTATATATATGGTGTTTTTCTATTCTGATATTCATTCCGATGCTATCTCCTCTCCTATCAAATTTCTTTCTATATTAGAAGCAATGATCATAATCTTGGTAAAAATATGTTAGAGACAACCCTTTTCGCAGCATGTTCAGGACTGTTCCGAAGTATGTAATCATTATAGTCTAAAGGATGCGATATTTTCATTCAATTTGGGCCAGTATTGGCTACTTCATCACAGTTTACGTAATCAAGGATTCTAGCGCATGATCAATCGCTTAAACTCAACAAAAAACTCTTACTTCACATTACTAAGTGTGAGTAGGAGTTTTTTGTTGAACAAATATAAGTTGAGAGGGTAATAAAGTCAAGTAAAATCACTGATGAAAAGTATTAGGTAGTGATGAAGCCGATCTCTTTCTTTTGGGTCTCTTTCGAGACCATCGAATCAAATGCTGTCCGAATATCGATAGCTTCTATTGTTACAAAATCCTCTGAGCCTGTTTCAAAGATTCGCTTATTTTGTTGAATACGAATATTCTCGACTAAATTTCAAATGAAGCGCCCATTTCCCTCTATTTTCCCACCAGAAGAGGAACATTTTTGGAGGAGTTGTGAGATTAGTTGCTCATTTTCTGCATTAAGTAAGAGGTGATTTTTCTTAAGTGAATTAGTTAGGATGGTAAAAATCTCTTCGTGAGAGTAATCATGAAAATGAAAGCGATAGGGGATCCGGGATCGGAAACCAGGGTTTGTGTCCATTAGTTTATCGATGTGATCTTTGTATCCGGCCAAAATAATAACTAATTCATCCCGCTTATCTTCCATTTCTTTGATTAATTCATTGACTGCTTCTTGTCCAAATTTATCTTGGGCAAGGGAGTATGCTTCATCAATAAATAAAATACCTCCCCTTGCGCGATTCACTGCATCACGGACTTTGGGAGCAGTTTGACCTAAGTATTCACCAACAAGATCGCTTCGACTCACTTCGATTAAGTGCCCGTTGGATAACCACCCAATTGACCTGAGAATTTTCGCGATAATTCTAGCTACCGTAGTCTTTCCAGTACCTGGAGATCCATCAAAGATCATATGGATATTTGGCCGATCGACGATAAATCCTTTTTCCCGCTTTTTGTGTTCAATACTCAAAAACTTCATCAAATCTGACATACTATTTTTTACTTTATTTAGACCTACCATGCTATTAAGTTCCTTTAGAGATTGATCTCGGAGTGTATCCAATCGCGATTGTTCACTCGTTTCATAGACTAATCCGAGTGCTTGTTTGAGATCAATCTGTTTGATTTGATTTAGTGGTTCTTCTTGGTCATGATCGGCGATGCGAATCATTAAGTTCTCGATGATCTTCTCGGTGAACGTCTCGACCCATCTTGCATTGCCTTCTACGACTCCATTATTGGAAATGAGGGAGATACTCTCTTCTAGTGTATCTTTGATTTGGGATGAATCGTAACCTTGGCTCTCTAACTTGCGAATTCCTATTTCTGCGAGTTCACTTGGAGTGAAATCTTTAAAGTGAAATGAATAGGAGATGCGAGATTTTAACCCTCCATGTGCAGCTAATAGTTGATCCATATTGGATTTATTTCCTTCCAAAATGACTACTAGATTCCCTTTTTCTTCATCCATTTTTCTTGATAAATATTCCAGAATCGCCTTCTCTGTCTCGCTTGAATTTCGATTACCCAATGTGTCCGCATTCTCAATAAAGAAGATACCTCCCAGTGAATCCTCTATTTTCTTTTTCGTTTTTTCCATAGAGGTAGTTAGGGAATTGCCAATTAGATCACTCCGAGTAACTTCGACCACTTTTTCACTGTTTAAATAACCTGAACGATAGAGTAACTTTGCCATGATTTTGGTTACTTCACTTTTTCCTGTCCCTTCATCTCCTGAAAATACCATGTGCATGGATGGTTTTTGAGAAAGAACAAGTCCCATGGACAGTAATTTTTGTTCACCCTTTAGTTTCTTGATAAAACGATTCACTTGATCTTTTAGATCATGTAACCCAACTAAATTGTTTAATTCGGTATGGATATCATCAAAACTGACTGATTTGGCTCCGATTTTTCGGAGAGATTCCGTTATAGGTGGGAAGGGCTTCCCGTCTATAATAGATTGTAGTATTTGATCTAAAAATGCTAGGATTTCACGATGTGTACCCTTGTTTTCACCCCAATCGGTTAAGTCAGAAACGTAATTGCATACCATTTTTGCAATTTCTAAGTTTGGAACTCTAAGTAACCATGTTGCTCTTGATATTCTGTCTATGGAATAAATAGGTTCCGTCTTGTTATGTTCCCCTGTTTTGGTAAAAAGTTTGATCACACATAATCCTGGAGCAAGCAAAAGGGCAGATCGGATCGTTCTGCCATTACTTTTATTTTTAGAACTATACTGAATAATGGGTACATCTACATCGTCACCGAATGGGCTATTATCGTAAGTAGAGCTTCCACTTAATAAAGTGTGATACTCCTTTTTCTTTAATTGATAATTCTCTTTTAGACTTTTATACTCTGCACTTTCTTCTAACTCGAAAACGGTTTTGATATGATATTTCTCCACAATTGCTCTTGTTTGATTCAACAACTCTTCAGCCCAGTCTCGGTAGAAGCAATAAAATAAAACGGAATCATCACACTTAACTATAGGAAAAGATTCATAGATATGATGTTGTTCTATTCTGATATTCATGGCTTGTTTCCAATTCCTTTCATTCAATGACTTCCGCTATAAAGCAATATGTAATTTTTTCTATTATTCCACTAGTTAGATAATAGGCTAGATAAAGGAACAATCCTTTCTTTGAAGTGAGTTCAGGATTGTTCTTAATGGTTTTATTTCTGTGGATGCTGATCCTCATTGAATTGTTCCAACAAAGCTCTGCGAGCTTTTACTTCTTCCAAAGCTCGAATCTTACTTAACACACGCCGCTTACGATAGAGCATTTGTCCAGCTTCTGCTACTTCATCTACAGTAAAGCGGTTAATGATCGCTCCAAATAAGATACCTATTACCGGAACGATCTGGAATAATTTTTTCCACCCATAGTTGTCGCGATAGGTCATGATTACTTCTCGCCAGCCTTGCAGACGAGAGATGGATTCGGATGCTTCTTCTGTAGATCCGGTCAGTTCTTTTAGAATAGATTGTTTTCCGTTATAGTCACTAGAGGAAAATTGGAGGCATTTCACGATAAAGATTCGTTCTGCTTGATCTGTAGGATCGTATCCATAGGTTATGGCCATTTCTTGTAGAACTTTCAACGATAGTCCTAGTAATACTGGGATATCGACAGCTAATGTAAAGATTCCACCAAATCCAGTGGTAGCGCCTTGTAGAGTAGCGATTTGTTTGCGTGATTTCTTGTATTCTTCTGAGAGTTCGTTCATCGTTGCAAGAGGCAAGTCTCGTACTTTTTCGATCGTTAGTTTCTCGGGATAATCTGACTTCTCTTGCAGACGATCCAATACGTCTTGATGTTTGATGAGATATTGTCCGCCTGTCTGGATATAGCTCCCTAGTTCGTCTAGGAATTTTCCAAGATATTCATGAACGATTTTGGGAGTAATCTTATCTAATAGCTGAAAGGGAATACGACCTAGTTTCTCCCAAAACCACATATCTGCTTGGTCTTTTTCCCATTCATGGATCTTATGTAATTCTTGTTGATAATAACTTAGATCCTCAATTGGTTTACGTTGAGTCAGTGGTGTTCGCCCCCTATTATGTTCTACTTTTAATTTAACAAAGTTTAAACAAGAAGTCCCCCAGCTTACAAAGTAAGGGATAAATTGTTTAGGTAGTTCTCATTTTGTTCACAAAAAAGACTGCTCGTGTATCCTAGAACAGTCTGAGTTATTTTTTACATACTCTCCGCGAATCCTGACTTAGAACATCCTCGTCACCGACTTAACCATGCCCTGATAAACCCGTTTTTTTATGAATTGTAATAGATTACTTTTTTCATTTTTTCTTTCCACCGTCTAAGACAGCTAGTCGTACTTGGGGAATTTGCCGTTTGTGAAGCCAATCAACTAATTTTTCTTCCGAACCGATCTCTTTTAATTTTTGCTTCACTTCCCATGCCTTTCCTGTCATGCGCAATCCGTGCTCGGAAGTCTCGATTCTCATCTGTTTTCCTCCTAGATCTATCCGTAATAGAGTTTCTTCCTCCAAGGTACGCCAAGATAGCAGACTCTATACCCGATCGTGGTAGAATAGAAGAAAAGAGTGAGAGAGGAAGCGATTTGTTTGCGTAATCTGACTGAGAAAACGAAGAAATCTGAACCAATCTATAAAGGAAAGATTATTACGTTACAGCTAGATGAGGTAGAACTACCTAATGGCAATACATCTTATCGGGAAATTGTAAGACATCCAGGTGCCGTTGCTGTTATTGCAATTACCGATGAGAACAAGATATTGATGGTTCGTCAATTTCGCAAAGCACTTGAAAAAACCATCTATGAAATCCCAGCCGGAAAACGGGATCAGGGGGAAGAACCAGAACTCACTGCCAAACGCGAATTAGAAGAAGAAACAGGATATGTAGCGAACAAATGGACTCATTTGGTTTCCTTTTATACTTCTCCAGGGTTTGCGGATGAGTATCTACATCTATACATAGCGGAAGAACTTGCAATGGGGGGCAATCTCCAATTGGATGAGGATGAATTTGTTGAGCTCTTTGCGTTTACCCTAGAAGAGTGTAAAGAGTTAATCCAAAAGGGGGACATCTGTGATGCCAAGACAGTAGCAGCTATCTATCATTGGGAGCTGCAACAAATTCGCGCATCTAAATGATATGACGAACATCCTAGTACCAGCTGATCTGCATATTCACATTGGAAGTACGATATCTGGTAAACCCGTTAAAATTACGGCAAGTCGGCAGATGACCTTCTCTTCTGTTTTACATGAGTCTTGTGTACGAAAAGGTTTGGGAATGATTGGATTGATTGATGCACATGTACCAGAAGTTCAGCAAGAGATTGCGGAAGGTCTGCAAAAAGGTATATTTCAGGAGCAGAGCGGTGGAGGAATTCGGTATCAAGAAACCACTTGTTTACTGGGAGTAGAACTAGAACTAATGGTCCAAAGGGGATTGGCTCACTTTTTGGTCTATCTGCCCGACCTGACGCAGATGCGTAGCTTTACACAGTGGCTTTGTCTTTATATGAAGAATATCCATCTTAGCACACAGCGGCTCTATCAGACGCCAGATCAACTCTTGTCCAAAGTAGAAGAATTAGGAGGTCTGTTGATCCCAGCACATGTATTTACCCCTTTTCGCAGTCTGTTTGGGAGTGCAGCGGATCACCTATCGGATGTATTACCAGTAAATCGGATTATGGGAATAGAGCTAGGACTAAGCTCCGATACTGCGATGGCAGATCAAATATCTGAGTTGCAGGATCACACCTTTTTGACCAACTCGGATGCTCATTCGATTGGCAAGATTGCTAGAGAATATCAGATTCTGGAGTTACCAGAAGCTAGCTTTTCAGAATTTACTTCGGTTCTTCGACAGGAAAATGGACGGAAAGTAGTAGCAAATTACGGATTCCATCCTAAACTAGGGAAATATTATGGCTCTGTCTGCTTGAATTGTGGAATGCCTTGGATAAAAGGAGCAGTACAGTGCAAGACATGTAAAAGTAAACGAAGAGTAAAGGGAGTTTCAGAGCGGATCAATGAAATTGCCGATCAAATGAGTAAATCGCCTGTGCATCGCCCTCCCTACATACACCAAGTCCCGCTTGCTATGTTACCTGGTATCGGACCCAAAACATTGGATCGCTTACTAGAAAAAGTAGGGACAGAAATGTATTTATTGCATCAGGCAACAGAACAGGAACTGACGGATGCAAGTAATTCAAAGGTTGCTCAGACTATTATTCGGGCAAGGAGTGGTCAGCTGACAATTCAGGAAGGTGGGGGAGGCATCTACGGAAAAGCCCACTAGACCGATATCAAAAAATGAATATGTAGCACCGCTTAAGAGATACTCCTAAGCGGTGCTTATTTTTAGTTAACAAAACATTTACAACAAACATTTATTTGACTAGTTGAATAATTATATCGATGTGATATCATAAAGATAACGAATTGAAAGGGGATATGTTCATGGAAATATTTCAAAATGTAGAAGAAAAAAAGGCATTTCGCCTAAATGGTTTTTTTATGCTACTTCTTCATCTCCTTCTCTTTCTTATCGCAACAGTTTGTATCGTAACGAATCCGATATTAGGTGCACCACTCTTTTTCTTAGGATTTATTTTCTTTGCGGGGTATATCGTAAATCAACCTAATGAAGCGCGTGTCCTTACTTTCTTCGGAAAGTATACAGGGGTCGTTCGTACGGCTGGTTTTCACTGGGTGAATCCTTTTACTTCAAAGAAAAAAGCGTCTCTACGTGTCCGTAACTTTGACACCAACCGAATCAAAGTGAATGATGCGGATGGGAATCCGATTGAGATCGGTGCAGTTGTTGTTTGGCGCGTGACCGACTCTGCGAAAGCTCTCTTGAGTGTAGAAAATTTTGAGACCTTTATTGGTGTACAGAGTGAGACAGCATTGCGTATGATGGCAAGCCGTTATCCTTATGGAAACCATGAAGGGGCTCCATCGCTACAAAGTCATCCAGAGGAGATTTCACAAGTATTACAAGAAGAACTGCAAGATCGTCTAAAAGACGCTGGTTTGGAAATCATTGAAACTCGAATTAGCCATTTAGCATATGCTCAGGAGATTGCTCAAGCAATGCTTCGACGTCAACAAGCACAAGCAGTAGTAGCCGCCCGTCAACAAATAGTAGAAGGGGCAGTCGGCATGGTGGAATTGGCGTTGGAACGCCTAACAGCCAAAGGAGTAAACTTAGATGAAGAACGAAAAGCAGCTATGGCAAATAATTTGATGGTTGCACTCGTCTCGGAAGGTCAAACAACTCCTGTAATCAATACCGGCTCTCTCTATTAATGAGCTCCAAAAAACGCTTTCTCCTGCGATTAGATCCCAATCTGTATGAAGCGATTGAAAAATGGGCGGCAGATGAATTTCGCAGTGTGAATGCGCAGATCGAATTTCTTCTTCGGCAGGCAGTGCAAAAAGAGAAGCGCATGCCAAAAAAAAATAGAGATAATAGTCCAGAATAGAAGAATTCACTATTAAAGAGACAACTTAAACACCGCTTCCTGGGAAATTTCGGGAGCGGTTTTACTTATAAAGGAAATTGATTGTGCCTTTTCACAAAAATAGAGTCGTTTTTTTGACAAACTGAGTTAGAATTCTTTCATTCTTGTATTTTTTATTAGATTTTTATTTTTTATAAATTAAGTACAAAATTTTTATTCCTTATTGAAATTATATATCCAAACAATGATATAATGTAAGTATTCTGTGAATTATTAAGAGAGACACTATTGTTTTAAGAGGTGAGGAGATGGATTACCGCTCACAACCTCAACAGACCTCCATTACTGGAACGAAATACACTCTATACTCTTGGGTGATATTTCTTCTTCCATTTCTAGCAGGTGTGACGTTGACGACTGTATTTCGATTTTCTCTTTTCTGGGCTGTTGTACTAATTGGACTAACGATGTTTGTTTTGATTAATAATATTGTGGTTGTTTTGTACAAACTGTACTTACGCCCAGCGAGTCGTCTTGCGATCATTGCACAGATTTACATAGCTTGCCTCTTTGGATTGATGCTATTAGGTAAGGCGTATAATCAATGGTGGTTGTATTTGCTCTTGGTCCTTATTTTCCTCCTTAATACATTACTCGGCCTCTTGTACCGTAAACAGATCTTTTCCGTCGGGTACTTTTCCCGTCTGGTTCTGCTTACAACTACCATGTTTCCCACAGGATTTGCAATGTGGGTTTATTATGGGACAGATTGGTCGTCTACCATTGGAGCCCCAGGTCTAATTGGATCCATTGCTGCCGGTTTTTGCTATGTAAATGGAGTGGTAGTGGAGACCATGTTGCGAAATGATTAAAGTGGTACCTTATGAAAAATACACGACGGAAATTTTCTCCGTCGTGTATTTTTTCACAAAAGGGTCATGCAATTCGGCATAAAGGTGGCACATAATAGCTAGATTTCGAGATAATAGAAGAGAAGATGATTCTTATATAAAAAGGAGTCCAACTCATTGAAATCAAACTTCCTTATATTCTCTCTCTTATTAAGTGGTACCGTTATCCTATCGGGATGCGGATTAGTCACAACACAACAGATGCAGACCTTACCAGTTGTACAAGAATGGGAAGATTCTACTGGAACGGATTTAAACAAACTAGCAATCTTCCAAAATCCAGTAGAAGATCTCTCGAAATTGTCTCCTTTTTCCAAGAAAGAGATAGTTCCAACCCAAAAAGAACTATCAAAGGATTCTTCCCCTACATCACAAAAAGAGATAGGAAAAGAGAAATCTCAAAGCCAACAAAAACCGCAGAATGATAACAAACCAAGTAAAGAAAAACCAAACAAAAAAGAAAATCGTCCAAATAACAATGAATCCGGAAAGAAAGAATCAGAGAAAAAAACAGAATCATCTTCTTTGAAAAACTCTGGAAAGAAAGGTCAAACAGTCCAAAAAGCGAAGGCAACAAGCTCTCCATCTAAAAATAAAAAAGACTAACTGGAAAAGTCCTAAATCCCCAGAGTTCCAAGGCTAAATGAGAACAAACACGTTTCTCACTTAGTCTTTTTTTGTTCTTAGAATCTATCATATACTCTCGTAAATCTACATATAGTAGGGAAGAAGGAGGAGAGAATATGAGAAGAATGACCTACTGGAGTCGAGCAATTCAGAGCCATGTACGAAATATGAAATCATGGTATATCTTCGTTACGGTATTGTTTTTGATGGGAATGATTTTTGGAGCGTTGATTGTCAATACATTAGATCCCAAACAACAAGAGGGTTTGGTATATTATTTAAGTTACTTTTTTCGAGGTTTGGAACAAAATTCTATTACTGAACCATCAGTAGCATTTCAACACTCTTTTGGAGAACATCTAAAAACGTTGGGAATTATGTGGTTATTAGGTCTATCGGTAATTGGAATCCCGATTTTGTTGTTATTTGTCTTTTATAAAGGATTGGTGATTGGCTTTACTGTTGGCTTTCTTGCTCATCAACTCTCACTCAAAGGTCTTTGGTTTGCTAGTCTATCCATCGTACCTCAAAATCTTGTAATCGTACCTGCGATTTTAATTATTGCGGTCTCTGGTATTCATTTCTCCATCACCCTAGTGCAAAACCGTCTTCTCCATCATCGCGGAACGATTTACCCACAGTTCGTATCTTTCTCTCTTTTGGCGACTTGCATGATGGTGGTGTTTTTAGGAGCTTCTGTTTGGGAAGCATATTTAACACCAGAGTTAATGAAAGGAAATATCCCGACGTTTACCTTGTCTAATTGATTTTTATTCTCAATACAAAGTAATAATCTTTATCAATTAGTTGACTTCTCCCTCTTTTATTCAATATAATGGGAAAAGAGATAAAGGGGGGTGTGGATGTGGAAAAACGGGTGAACCAAATAAAACAGCAATTGTCCGCCCATAATTACAAATTAACCCCCCAACGGGAAGCAACCGTTCGCGTTTTGTTGGAGAATGAAGAAGATCACCTGAGCGCAGAGGATGTTTACCTGTTGGTGAAGGAGAAAGCTCCTGAGATTGGGCTCGCTACTGTTTATCGTACGCTTGAGCTCCTAAGTGATCTCCAGATCATCCACAAGTTGAATTTTGGCGATGGAGTAACTCGCTATGAATTCCGAGCAGAAGGGGCAGAACATCACCATCACCATCTTATTTGCCTAAACTGCGGGAATGTCGATGAGATTATGGAAGATTTACTGGAACCGATTGAAAAGCAAGTGGAGAAAGACTTCGATTTTTATATCGTCGATCATCGGTTGACATTTCATGGTATCTGTCATCGATGCAAAGGTCAAGTAGCAGACCCTAAGAAGTTAGTGGGCTCTAAAGTAACATAAGGATATAAACGTAAGAAAACGACCTGTTTTTGGGTCGTTTTTTGGTTTGCAAAAATAATTTTCAAAATTTCTAAGGTACTGGTAAAATAGGGGCGAAAGGGGAGAAACGTAATGAAAATTGGTATCCCAAAAGAAATTAAAAATCATGAGAATCGAGTAGCGATCACTCCAGCAGGAGTAGACATGTTAGTCAGGGCTGGTCACCAAATCTTGATTGAGAAATCGGCCGGGATTGGAAGCGGTTTCACAGATGAAGAATATATGTACTATGGAGCTTCATTACTAGACCAGGCAGAGGATGTATGGGCTCAGTCAGAGATGATCTTGAAGGTGAAAGAGCCGCAACCTAGTGAATATGCCTATTTCCGAGAAGATTTGATCCTCTTTACATATTTGCATCTAGCACCAGAACCCGAATTGACCAAGGCATTGATGGAGAAAAAAGTGACTGCTATCGCTTATGAAACAATCCAGTTGGAGAATGGCTCTCTTCCTCTTCTCACTCCGATGAGTGAAGTTGCTGGTCGAATGTCTGTGCAGATTGGGGCACAATATCTAGAGAAACAAGAGGGGGGGAAAGGTGTATTACTTGCTGGAGTGCCGGGTGTCCTTCCAGCGGAAGTAGTAATTATCGGTGGAGGAATCGTCGGAACCAACGCAGCAAAAATAGCACTTGGGATGGGTGCGAGAGTAAAACTGCTTGATATTAATCCCGAACGATTGCGACAGTTAGATGATCAGTTTGATGGTCGCCTTCAGACGGTTATGTCTAATTCTTTCAATATTGCTCAAGCAGTCAAGACAGCAGACTTATTGATCGGAGCGGTACTAATCCCTGGTAGACGAGCTCCACGCCTAGTTACAGAAGATATGGTAAAAGCGATGGAACCAGGTTCTGTCATTGTTGACGTGGCAATTGATCAAGGTGGTTCTATTGAAACGATTGATCGTGTAACTACACACAGTAATCCGACGTATAACAAACATGGTGTGGTGCATTATTCTGTTGCCAATATGCCAGGTGCGGTACCACGTACTTCTACACTTGCATTAACTAATGTTACAGTGCCATATGTAATGCAGATAGCAAACAAAGGATTGTTCCACGCAATTGGCGAGAATAGAGCATTATCGTTAGGAGTCAATGTACTAGGGGGACAGGTTACCTATCAGGCAGTAGCAGAAAGTTTGGGGCTTAAGTACCACCCGTTGGAACAGATAATCTAAGCAAATCTGGATAAAAAGAAAGGCAATTAAGGACTTCTGTTTCTTAATTGCCTTTCCTATTTTGCTGAAATTTTATCTATTATAGCGGAAAACACTCCCACACTTCTAAGCGTAGCGAAAGTGGGAGGTGAATCTGTGTCGGACAAGGGAGGTTTCTACCCTCTCACGAGTCCGACCTATCTCTGTACTTTTTCCTTCGTGAATTTCTCCATCCTCCCGAATGACATTGACATTATTTTAAAAAGTTCTAAAATATTTTTAGCTATTCGGAGGGAGGTGAAACCAAATGTATAAGGCATTTCAGTTCCGGATCGATCCTACTATGGAACAGGCACGATTCATTCATCAATCGATTGGTTGTAGTCGCTTTATTTTTAATCATTTCTTAGCCAAATGGCAAGAAGTCTATCGGGAAACGAAGAAAGGACTCACCTATCCTACTTGTTCTCGTTTGTTAACACAGCTCAAAAAAGAAAGGGAATGGTTACGAGAAGTAGACTCCACTTCTCTCCAAAACTCGTTAAAAAACTTAACCGATGCTTTTCGGCGTTTTTTCCAAAAACAAAATGACCGACCACGATGGAAAAGCAAACGAAATCCAGTACAGTCTTATACCAGTCGTAGTAATCATTATCATATAAGAGATTTAGATTGCTTCGTTCTGTTTCTTTTGTACCATTGTCCACTTCCCAATATCTCGAAAGCCTAAACGGTGATAAATGGAACCAGCTGCGGGATTGTCAAAGAAGAGACAGGGCTGTTTGCCTTCCGCTAACAACTCGCCACATAGTTTGGATACCACCTGACTCGCTAACCCTTTTCCACGATAAGCTGGATCAGTAGCTACGGCTACCACCATAGCTGAATGGGGATTTTCCGCTGTAGTTTGAGCGCTAGAGATAAATTTTTGGTTTGCTTCTATTACGTAGCAACGACTTGCGCCTGTTTCGATGGTATTCTGGATGAATTTTAAGTCGTTTGATCGGGGGGGGAATTCCTTGATTTTATCCAATAATGCTACTAACTTTGGCACTTCCGTACTTTTGATCTTACGCAAAGAAAAACGATCATCATCAAAATCAAAATTAGTTTTCTCATGCAACTGGGTCATTTCTGCGAAGTAGCAGTCTCGTTTCATTTCCCAATTCAATGGAAGGGGTGTATAAGAACGAAACGCATCAATCACTGTTTGACTTCCGCTTAGCATTGTAAGTTGATCAGTATGCTGTAAAATAATTTCGGCAAAGCCTTCCATATCAAAGTCGCCATATGCAGTGGGAATAAAGCTATCTTGATATCGTAGTAGGATCCCTCGTAAGGTCCCCTCTGAATCAAAGTCACCCCATAGTTGTTGAAAGTCCGTTTGCATTCCATATTGATATATATCACCAATGGTAAATAGATTCATCGAACTACTTTGTTGCAGGAATTTTATTGTCTGTTCTTGATCAGATGGTTGTAGGGAACGAATCATAGTAGGGCTTCCTTTCTCCTTATAGTCTTGAAATTTATTCAATTTTGACAGAAGGTCTACTAACTTACAAGAGAGAAATGAGTATCATAAAGTAAACAAAGGAGTGTTCCAGTTTGAAATGGAGAACACAATACCTGATCGCTTTCGTTGTTGGTTGTATGGTATTTCCCCTGATATCTGTTGGCATGGAAAATGCAATAGAGGCTCGTGGTAGCAGTGGAAGCGGTGGTAAATCGAGTAGTACCAAATCGAGTAGTACCAAACCTTCCACTACCAAACCAAGTACTAAAAAGCCCACTAACAGTACAAGTACAAGCAATAATTCCACTCGGTCTATTATTTATAACTATTTTTACAATAGCCAAAATGCTCATCTTACTTATCAACAATTGCAGCAAGATTACCAATATAGTAAAAAGAATAAGCTATCTCTGTCCAAAAGCATCAAGCCTAAAGATGGTAGAGCTACCGGGCAAAATAAACAAGTTTTGTTTACTGTTACACAAGGCGGTCATAAATACCAAGTCTCCTATGCTAGAGGTGCTATTTTACTCCAAGATAGTTGTAAATTTGCCTTTCAAAAAGAGTCGGACAAGGCCAAACTTTCTGTGCAGTGTCAAGTTCTAGAAGTAGAAGATGTAACCACGCGTGATCTACAATATTTTTATATAGAAGTAGATGATCAGTATGTATTCTATATACCAGACGGTGATGTGAACTACTCCAATGTACAAGAGATCGAAGAGGGAATTCATGAGACGAAAATGACGGTAACAGATGAGATTGCCACCCAATAGGAGGGAAAAGCTCTGATGAATTGGTACAAAATCATGTTTGGATGTCTGTGTAGCACCCTCCTGCTAATGGGATGTGGGACGGACACAAAAGAAGTACAGACAGAGCCAGAACCAGAGGAATGGCTCGTGGTTAGTGTACAAGATTGCCAAGCCCAAGAGATTTTCTCTGTTCCTTCAGCTGATGGAATAGAAGCAAAGCTCATACTAACAGGTGTATCCAAAGCGAAGGATCTGCAAATAGAAAAATTGGCCAATGGTCGCTATCAAGTGGAGATGAAACTTGAATTAGGATTGTATGAAGGATGTTCTGTTTCCTATACAGAGGAAAATACAAACAAATCCAAGTTAGTAACAGGTGCTACTGTAAAAAGTTATAAAGGTGTTTCCTCCTATGAAGTGACCGCGCCTGGTAAACCAACTAGATCTTATGAGACCAAGAGTGTGAAATTAGATAGTATGGCAGAACTAGAAAAGGTCGTAATAGAAGGTGAGATTCGAGATAAAGGACGAGCAGTACCAATTCGTACAGTAGGTATTGCCATCGTAGGAGAGAGTGGTGGGGAGTATCTGGTGCGAAAAGTGATAGGTGGAAAATAGGAGTAGATATGAAATTACGTTATCCATTTCTCTTCGTATAACTGAAGTAGGCGCTCTAATTCGTCAAATAGAACAAATCGAGAAACTCTGTACATTTCCTTTCCTGCTATAAACAGAATGAGAGTAGGAGCTGAGAAAATCATATACTCGGATGTGATTTCTGGTACATCGTTATTGAAGACATATATTCCTTTGACATGTGAGTGTGATTTCAATAGTTCGATCATCTTAAATTGAACAGACTCACATACACCGCAATTGCTTGTTTTAACTAACAAAAGAGTCAATGGTTTTTTTTGAATAGTTTCTTTGATTTGATTTAAATTCGTCATTCTTTCCATACCATCACCTAAATGTCCTTATATAATTTGAAGAGTATTCATTATATCTAATAAATGCACTGTTACCAAACTAGCATTCTCAGTAGGAAGTCCAAAAGAGGATAGATTGGGTTTGGAAAGAATAGATCGTGATGAAATAGTGATTATATAGATCCAGAATCGTGGATCGGTGGCTACTATGAGTTGTCAATCGAGTACCCTATAAAGGAAAAGAGCGATCCAACGGATTACGAGTGTATTAGCCAAAAAAGCCCATAATAGGAGTGTGTATTACACTCACGTTGTAGGCTCTTATTTTTGAGATGATACTATTAAGTTCTCTAGGTTTTCTTAAATCATAATAATTATTATTTTTAATATTGTTGTGTTAACGGATGATATCTTAATACATAATGATTAGACCGAATAATTAATTATTCAATGCAATTGACATATTAAATAATTAGAGATAAAGTTTGTTTATAAAACGTAATAATTATTATTAATAATGTAAAAGGAGTGTTTAAGTTAACTAATTCAATAGTCATTATTATTCACTAGGAGAAGTAAATGAAAAACGGGGTATTATTTATTTTGTATTGGATTTGTATCCTTAATGGGCCAACTATTTCTTACCAAAGCATTTACTCATGAAAACGCAATGGTAGTGGAAGTTACAAGGTACATTGGGATTGTTTCTATGGGGAGTAATATTTTGGAGGGAAACACCAGAAGTCATAGTTCTAATAGGAGGAGTTTTATTATTGCTTCGTGTATTCTCCTTACAAGAAAAGATGCATTCTAGTACCTTAATCAAGTTTTTTTTATTACATAAATCGTAATGATTACGAATATAAGGGAAAGGTAGTGAAGACAATGAAAAGGGCTATTTTTACTAAAATGTTTGTTTTACTACTTGTTAGTGTGCTTTGTTCACTCCTGACAGGCTGTACCTCCAATGAAAGTACTACGCAAGGAAATAAAAAAATAACACTTGTTATGCATTTCAAATCTGGGAAACTAGACCCACACAATGATTTTGCACCTCTGCGATCAGGTATTACAGAGACATTAATCAAACTGGATGAGAATGGAGATTTACAAGGTTGGCTAGCGAGCAAGTGGGAAATAAAAGATGAGCAAACATGGGTTTTTATTATCCGAGATGATGTTACGTTTCAAGATGGAAGCAAACTAGATGCAGCTGCAGTTAAATCTTCTTTTGAACGAGCTATACAAGATAGTCAATCGATGGCGAAGGCTCTTAAGATTAAGTCGATGGAAGCAAATGGACAAACATTTACTATCCGTACTACGGAGCCAAATCCAGCTCTGATATCAGAACTTGTTAGTCCATATACTTCCATAATCAGTGTGAATGCAGAGAAAAAAATGGGGAAAGAAGCATTCAATAATAGTCCTGTAGGTACAGGTCCATTTAAAGTGAAAAAATTTACTCCCAACACGGAAATTCTTCTGGAGCGATATGATGAATATTGGGGAGGAAAGCCGAAATTAGATGAGGCTGTTGTCCGATTTAATGAGGATCCAAATGTAAGATCACTGGTTCTTCAATCAGGGGAAGCAGACATTGTTTATAGCTTACCGCCAGAAAGTTTGAATGTAATAAAACAAAATCCAAATTTAGAGATTGTGTCACAGTCGGGCTTACGTGCTCATTTTATCCTTTTTAACCAGCAAAAACCTACCATGCAAGATCTTAAAATTAGAAAGGCGATCGATTATTTAGTGAATCGGAATAGTATTGTTCGAGACATTTCATTAGGGAACGCAGTTGCTGCTAATGGTCCATTTAATAGGGTATTGCCCTTCGGTAACAAGGACCTAGAAGCGAAGTTTGATATAGAAAAAGCGGAATCATTACTTATGGAAGCTGGATACCAATTAGGACCCGATGGAAAAATGAGTAAAGATGGTAAGCCGCTCGTTTTACAATTAATTACCTATAAAAGTAGAGCAGAGCTGCCATTAATATCTCAACTTCTACAATCGGATGCGGCCAAGATCGGAGTAACTATTCAGATAAAGATGGTAGAAAATCCAGATACGTATTTAAAAGATAACAAAGATTGGGATATTGCGACCTACAGTAATTCAACATCACCACGTGGAGATGGAGGATATTTTCTCAACACAGCATTACTACCAGGTGGAGCTTTAAACTTAGGAGAAGTGGATCATGCATCCCTAAATGAGATCATTAAACAACTCAATAGAACCAGTGATATAGCCGAACGGATCGAGTTGTCAAAGAAAGCGGTAACGGTGATAAACAAGGATGTATTGCATAGTTATGCAATTTATCCAAATCTTATTGTAGGGATGAATAAGCGAGTAATATCGTATAAACCAGGAAGAGAAGAATATTACATCCTTACCCATACAATGGATGTGAAATAAGTTGATAAATCTTATTTGCCGCCGTTTTATTCAGTTGCTTTTAGTATTATTTCTTCTATCTATCTTCACTTTTAGTTTGATGAAGCTAGCACCAGGAGATCCGGTAAGGAGCATGTTGCAAACCGATTATTTCGCTGTCACAAAGCAAGAAGAGGTAGAGCTTCGTCAAGAGCTAGGTTTCGATCTACCGATCCTGATCCAATATGGTAAATGGATCAAAGGAGTACTGCAACTTGATTTTGGAAAGTCCTATCTTAATGGTAAGCCTGTTTGGGATGAATTAATGAGGCGTATCCCTGTAACATTAGAGTTAACCTTGGGAGCATTTGTAGTGATGGTATTGATCACAGTGCCTTTAGGAGTACTAGCTGCCTGCTATCCAAATAAATTTCCTGATCACCTAGGCCGCTTTCTTGCCCTGATGGGAGCTTCCATTCCTAGTTTTTGGTTTGGCTTGTTACTAATCCACCTTTTTGCGTTGGAATTACAATGGCTATCTTCTATAGGGAGAGGGACTATTACTCATATGATTCTTCCTTCTGTTACTTTAGGTTTTTCCATGGCTACTATTTATGCTCGTTTATTACGTACAGGGCTTTTGGAGAGTTTTTCGCAAGAGTATATACGGGCTGCTAGAGCGAGAGGCGTTCAGGAGTGGAGAATTCTGTTATTTCATGCACTCAGGGCGGCAATGTTGCCGATCATTACTGTGTTTGGAATGAATATAGGATATCTGTTAGGTGGCTCAGTAGTCACCGAAATGCTATTTTCTTGGCCAGGACTTGGAAGTATGGTGATTGACGCAATTAATGGAAGGGATTATCCAGTGATCCAAGGATATATCATATTTATCGGCTTTTTTGTAGTTGTAATCAATTTACTAGTTGATTTGTTCTATTTCATCATTGACCCACGAATTCGACATGGGGAGGGATTGACTCGATGAAGAATCAAACTAGCTTATACCATCTTATTCATCAGCCAATGAGCCTGATCGGATTCATACTTCTGGTCTTTTTTGTTTTTATAACATTGTTTGGTTCCTATCTAGTACCAAACGATCCTTTCGAAGTAGACATGGCGAAGAGGTTGTTATCCCCAAGTTTTGAATATCCTTTCGGAACGGATCACTTAGGTCGATGTATTTTTTCTAGAATAGTAGAAGGTTCCCAATCTACACTTGGAATCACTGCTTTCACTATAATGACCGTTGTTCTAATAGGAGTACCAATAGGACTGATATCGGGTTATGTAGGCGGTCGCTTGGATTCTATCATGATGCGTATTCTCGATGCTCTATCTTCTATACCAGAATTTATATTAGCTATTGCTATCGCAGGTTTTCTTGGTCCAAGTTTGATCAATATTATGTTAGCTGTGGTCTTAATTAATTGGATGAGCTATGCAAGGGTAGTTCGTGGAATTGTTTTATCTGAACGAGAAAAAGAGTATGTTCTAGCAGCTAGAGTAGGTGGTTGTGATACATGGAAGTTATTAAGACGTCACCTGTTACCGCAAGTTCTCCGACCAGTGATTACGCTTGCGGTGATGGATATTGGAACTATCATTTTAACTATTTCGTCCCTATCTTTTTTAGGTCTAGGTGCTCAACCACCAGAACCAGAGTGGGGCGCTATGCTAAATGATGCTAGACCCTATTTTCAGACGAGCCCAGAGTTAATGCTCTATCCTGGAATGGCTATCATCTTAATCGTAACTGCTGCTAATTTAATTGGAGACGGTCTTTCCGAAAAATTTCGAGTACGTTGAGTAGCAGCTATTTCACCCTAAAATCATTGGAAATCTGACTAAGGAGAGGCCTATTATGGTTCTTCATATCACAAATCTCAATATTTCTTCAAATCAGGAAAGAGCGAGGGATTCGCATACTATAATACAGGATCTTCATTTCACAATCCAACCAGGAGAAATGGTTGGGTTGGTGGGGGAAAGCGGAAGTGGAAAAAGTGTCACTTCATCTGCCATACTTGGTCTACTACCTAATTCTCTTACAATTGTTTCAGGTGAGATTACGATGCATGAAGTCCCATTGAGATCATTATCAGAGAAGGAAAAACGCCGATTTCGAGGCAAAGAGATTGCCTATCTTTTTCAAAATTATTCCGATAGTTTCACCCCCTTTTTACGAATCGGGAAACAGATGGTAGAAGCGATTCGAAGTCATGAGAAGATTGGTAAATCGGAAGCAAAGCAATTAGCATTACAATGGTTAGAACGAGTGAATTTACCAGCGGAACGCGTATACCAAAGTTATCCTTTCCAATTAAGTGGTGGACAGATTCAACGTGCGGCAATCGCTGTTGCACTTATGATGAAACCATCGTTGATCATTGCGGATGAACCTACTACAGCTTTGGATGTGCTAACTGGTGAGCGAGTTTTAGATTTATTAGGTCAACTACAAAATGAGACCAATTGTGCTGTTTTACTGATCTCTCACAATTTGAGACATGTACTAAATCGAACCAACCGAATGGCAGTGATGTATGGCGGACATTTGATTGAGATGGGAGCAACTGAGAGTATCCGAAACAACCCAAAACATCCGTACACACAGATGTTATTAAAAGCCCGTCCTACACTTACTTATCAAAAACTAGATACTCTTCCAGAGATGCCTGGTGAACCAGGAATGATTTCAGAGAGAGGTTGTCCCTTTTTATTTCGATGCCCCTATAGTAAGGAAATATGTAAAGAAAAACCGATATTGAGTTATATAAGCGAAGCCCACATGGTTGCTTGTCACCTCTCACAGGAAGGAGAAGTATCGTTTGAAGCCGATTCTGGAAGTCAAACAAGTTACGAAAAAGTATCAGGAACAATTGATAGCTTTAGATAACGTTTCCTTTACTCTGAAAGAAGGAGAGTGCTTGGGCCTTATAGGAGAGAGTGGTAGTGGAAAAAGCACATTGGGAAAGTTAATCCTTGGATTGGAAAATCCAGACCAAGGAGAGATCATATTGAATGGAATGTCATTCCACACTTTAAAAAGTAGTGCATTGCGTAACGCGCGAAAAGAGATACAAGCAGTCTTTCAGAATCCTACTCAATCACTTAATGGACGGCTGCCCATTTGGAAGTCGGTAATAGAACCGCTTGAAAATTATCCTGAAGTTATCCCAGATTTTTTAAAGGAAGTGAGACATTCAAAACGTCTAATGGGTTCCGTACTTCTAGAATTAGTAGGCCTAAACAAAGACTTTTTAGACCATTATCCTCATCAACTTAGTGGTGGTCAAATTCAGCGTGTAGCAATTGCAAGAGGAATTGGTTTACAACCTAAATTGCTAGTTTTAGACGAGCCAACCTCCAATTTAGATGTATCGACTCAAGCAAAGATCCTCAATTTATTGAAGAAATTGAAGAAGCAATTTAGCATTTCGTATTTATTTATTTCTCATGATTTATCGTCTATTCAATATTTAAGTGATCGAATTGCGGTGTTAAAAAAAGGGAGAATCGTAGATTTATTTTCTACATCACACCTATTTGAGTTAGATCGTAAAACATATACAAAGCAGTTGGTGTCAACAGTATCAGAGTGATATTGAGTTTTATTAAAATTACTTGCAAGTTATGTAAGAGCATATAAATTATCTCCATTTATTAGAACAGGTTGCAAAACATATTAAAAAAGGCACCTTCTCCAATAAGCAGGTGCCTTTTTATTAATTAAGCTTTTAGATCCAACTCTGCCACCATTTCCTGCCATTCAGCCATTCCAATCTCTTTGAACCCTAAGCTTTGATAGAGTTTAGCAGCTATTTGATTATCTGGGTGATAGCTGATTTTTACCTTTTTGCAGTCTGGTGTTTCTCGTAGCTGTTGAAGTACTTGTAGCATAGCAGCTTTTGCATAGCCTTTTCGTTGATATTTTTCATCGATCATGAGTCGGGAGATCCAATACTCACCAAGTGTATCTGTGTCTTGGTCATACCCGTAGAGGGTGAATCCAACCATAACTTCGGCAGCGTAAATTGCCATCGTATAGCAACTAGGATAAAATTTGGATTCAGCAATGGAATATAGATTGGAAGCGACAAAATGTTGTTGTTCCTTCGCAGGTTGAAGTTTGATACATTCTTTCCAGTTCTCACGAGTGATTTCTTTTAATTGTATTTGCAAAATAGGGTCCTCCTAAGTTGGAGACAGACCCTCTCATTTTGACGGTTTTATGAGCGGATCGGTCGAATTAGAAAACAGTGTCCTTTGCGTGTACGTCACTACCTGTTTGAATTAACATTTTTCTCATATGTATCACTCCCGTTCTGATATTTCAAACTAATTTTACTATATATGAAAAGTAATTCAGGTTCTAGGGAAGATTTTATGTTACATAAAAATAAATAGTCAGCCGATCTATTAGATGGCTGACTTTGGAGTATCTAGTTTTGGTATAGTAGATCTTCTATTGCCGTACGAATTCCTTGGATCAGATAACTTAGTACGAAAATTGGTGTAAACAGTGTTAGAAACATGGCTTTTGGTGCAAATACAGCCATAGAGATGAAATTAACAATATGAGCTAGAAGTTCTGGTGTATTGGCTTTTTCGATTTCATGCTGCTCCATATACGGGAAATGTCCATAAGACATCCGCGTTTCTTCTGTGAGATCTTGGAAGTAGGAGTTAGCACAAACTAAGATCAACAATAGAATTACTTGTAAGATCCACCAACTGATAGACCCTGCAAAAGAGTTTTCCATGGGTTCATGAAAAATGAGATAACTTGTGGCGAGCAATACAGCAGTACAGAGAGCGATTCCTAGTATGGATTCCGTAGTTAATCCTTTGTTTACTAGAAGTAGAAAGATTTGTGCGATAGCTGTTAATCCAAATAGTACTGTTAATCCTTTTGCAACTTTTAATACAACATTGAAAATACCTTTAGCAGACTCTAAAGTCACTGCAAACACATCCTTTGTAATGTATTTGACAGTGAGGCTAGATACCCCTCACTGTCCATATTTGGGTGAAGCTCCTTCTCGTTCTTATCAATTAAGGAAGAGAAGGAGCTTCACCCATATGGACAGCAAAGCTAGAAGTATTTTAATACAGTATTACTATTATTTCAATCTATTTGGACTTTGCATACCGTTCTAATTATGTGTAGTTTCGTATAAGGTAGTAATACAATCGAATGGACAAGGAATGATAACTGTGATCATATCCGTTCGTAGATGGAAAGAGTGGATTAAGTTTTTTGTGCTGTTTGTGTTGTTTACTACATTACTGTACCTTGTCATGTCTTTTTTGATGCCATTATTACAACCAGATGATGAGTATAAAGAGCCGCTTGGCGGAGCAGTAAAAGTTATCGTAATGGATCTAGAAATACCCAAACAAGAAATAACTTTTTCTCGTGAAGTATGGGAGCGAGTGAAACTGTTCTATCAGCAGGGAGAATGATATAATTTTTTTGAAAAGAAACGAACATGCTAAGATTAGTTCGTTCTTTTTTTGTTCTAGAGGAGGCAAGATGATGAAACCTTTTTCCAAAATCTTTTTGGTCGTGCTAGATAGTGTTGGGATCGGAGAATTACCAGATGCTGCTGACTATCAAGACCAAGGAGCCAATACAATCGGGCATATTGCGGAGTTTCGCAAAGGATTAAAAATGCCGAATATGGAACGTCTTGGTTTAGGAAAGGTAATACAAGCTAAGGGAATTCAAGAAGTAGAACAACCAATCGCTTCTTATGGCCGAATGATGGAGATTTCACGAGGAAAAGATACCACAACAGGTCATTGGGAGTTTATGGGGGTACATACAAAAACAGCATTTAAGACTTATCCAGAAGGGTTTCCTGCTGAATTGATTCAACGATTTGAAGAACAAACCGGTAGGAAAGTGATTGGCAATAAGCCTGCTTCTGGTACAGAGATTTTGGATGAATTAGGAGAGAGACATATACAATCAGGTGATTTAATTGTATATACCTCAGCAGATAGTGTGTTCCAGATTGCAGCTCATGAGGAAGTAGTGCCATTAGAAGAGCTCTATCGGATCTGTGAAATAGCCAGAGAATTGACGTTAGATGAAAAATATAGTGTGGTTCGAGTGATTGCTCGTCCTTTTGTGGGAGAACCTGGTAATTTTACACGTACCTCAAACCGACGGGACTATTCCGTAAAGCCTCCACACGAAACTGTACTCAACCAGTTACAAGATGCTGGGCTCGATATGATCGCAATTGGCAAAATTTCGGATATCTACGCTGGAGAAGGAATTACCAGATCCATTCATACCAAAGATAATCAGGACGGAGTAGATCAATTACTGAAAGTAGGAACAGAAGACTTTCATGGGCTTTGTTTCCTCAACTTAGTTGATTTTGATGCCAAATATGGTCATCGTCGCGATCCTGAAGGATATGCCAAGGCTTTAGAGGAATGGGATGAGCGTATTCCAGAGGTGTTGGATATGATTCAAGAGGACGATCTTCTATTGATCGTAGCGGATCATGGGAACGATCCTACCCATCATGGGACAGATCACACTCGGGAATATGTTCCTCTTTTTGCCTATACTCGTAGACAAACCGAAGGAAATTCACTTGGAGATCGCTCTACTTTCGCTGATGTGGGAATGACGATCGCAGAGAATTTTGGCGTAAAAGGTCCCGCTTTTGGGAAAAGCTTTTTGGCTGACTTAGAAGGATGATTCCTTGAAGATGAAAGATAATCGAAATGAAAAAATTGACTCAGTCTGTACTTTGTTCAAAAGAAAGGGAGAGTACCAATGTCTAAATGGCAACAAGCAATCGATGCAATAAGAGCAAAAACCTCCATCCAACCCAAAATTGGATTAATTTTAGGTTCTGGTCTTGGGATGTTAGCTGATGAGATCGAACAAGCCGACGTAATTCCTTATCATGAAATTCCGGGCTTTCCAACTTCTACCGTAGAGGGACATGCGGGTGAGCTAGTTTTAGGTACATTGGAAGGTCAACCTGTTATTACGATGAAAGGTCGTTTTCACTTATATGAAGGTCATGGGCTCGATTCAGTCACTTTTCCGATTCGGGTAATGAAGCAACTTGGTGTAGAGATAATCTTAGTAACCAATGCAGCAGGTGGGATTAACACAGAATTTGCTGCAGGGGATCTCATGTTGATTACCGATCACCTTAATCTAATGTATCGCAACCCATTAATCGGACCTAATGATAATGAACTTGGTGCACGTTTCCCAGATATGTCGACTGCCTATGATCCACAACTACGTCAACTTGCCAAAAAGGTTGCACAGTCCCAAGGGATTAGCCTACAGGAAGGGGTCTATGCAGGAGTTCTGGGCCCTTCCTATGAGACTCCAGCTGAGATTCGTATGATGCGAACTATTGGTGCTGATGCAGTAGGGATGTCAACTGTACCAGAAGTGATCGTAGCTCGTCATGCGGGAATCAAAGTGGTAGGGATCTCCTGTATTTCCAATATGGCAGCAGGAATACTGCCTCAACCTTTAAGTCACGCAGAAGTGATGGAGACAGCAGAAAAAGTAAAAAGTATCTTTATTGGTCTGGTAAAAGGTCTCATCCGAGAAATGTAAGAGGGGGAGTTAGGATGGCATTGTTAAACAAAATCCAAGAAGCAGTATCGCTGATTCAGAGCAAAACGACACACAAGCCAAGAGTGGGTCTTATTTTAGGGTCTGGATTGGGCAATTTAGCCAATGAGATTGAGCAAGCGGAAATAGTTTCTTATGCGGATGTTCCCCACTTTCCAGTATCTACAGTGGAGGGACATAAAGGACAGCTAGTGTTTGGTACATTACAGGGAGTATCGGTTGTTGCGATGCAAGGACGCTTTCACTATTACGAAGGCTATTCGCAACAAGAGGTGGTCTTTCCTGTCTATGTGATGAAAGAACTCGGAATACAAACTTTAATCGCCACCAATGCAGCTGGTGGGATGAACTCCAATTTCGCTGCGGGAGATCTGATGTTGATCACCGATCATCTCAATATGACTGGTGCAAATCCACTTATTGGTGCCAATGAAGCAGAATTAGGGCCTCGTTTTCCAGATATGTCCGAAGCTTATAGCAAAGAACTGATAGCGCTGGCAGAGCGTGTAGCTGAATCCCAAGGGATTAAAGTGCAAAAAGGAGTATACGCTGGAATTACAGGCCCTACTTATATGACTCCAGCAGAGCTGATTATGCTCCGTACATTAGGTGGGGATGCCGTAGGAATGTCGACCGTGCCAGAAGTAATTGCTGCTCGTCACGGTGGTCTATCTGTTTTAGGTATTTCCTGTATCACAGATATGGCAATTGGAGAAGAGCTAGAGCCACTTACCCATGAGCAAGTAGTAGAAGTAGCGAATCGTACCAAGCCTAAATTTATGGAACTGGTTAAAGGGATTATCCGAGAGGGTTGCAAATGATGAATACACCAGAGATTATCCGCAAAAAACGTGATGGGAAAGAACTAACAACGGAAGAGCTCCGTTACTTAATAGAGGGTTACTCGAAAGGAGAAATTCCAGATTATCAGCTTTCTGCGTGGGCAATGGCAGTCTACTATCAAGGTATGACTGCGAGAGAAACGGCAGATCTTACGATGGCTATGGTTGAATCAGGAGATCAAGTGGATTTGTCTGCGATTCCTGGTGTCAAAGTAGATAAACATAGTACAGGTGGAGTTGGAGACACTACAACATTGGTACTTGCCCCGCTCGTCGCTGCTGTAGGAGTGCCAGTCGCAAAGATGTCAGGACGTGGCCTAGGACATACTGGTGGAACCATTGATAAGTTAGAATCTATTCCTGGCTTCTCGACAGAGATTCCCAATAAAAAGTTTCTAGAGCTTGTCCAAAAATCAGGTATTGCTGTGATGGGGCAAACTGCTAACCTCACCCCAGCTGACAAGCAATTGTATGGGTTGCGTGATGTGACCGGAACAGTTGAATCGATCCCATTGATTGCAAGCTCCATCATGTCCAAAAAAATTGCGGCTGGATCGGATGCGATCGTACTCGATGTAAAAACCGGGGATGGCGCTTTTATGAAAGAGGAAGCAGATGCAGTTCGACTAGCAGAGGCGATGGTAGCGATTGGGCATCAGGTAGGACGAAAAACGGTAGCGATCATTAGTGATATGAGTCAACCACTAGGTTATGCTATTGGCAATGCTATGGAGATACGAGAAGCGATTGATACACTGCGTGGAGAAGGGCCAGAAGATTTGACAGATCTCTGTACGGCACTTGGAACGGAAATGCTCCTTCTTGCTGGAAAATACGAAACACGCCAAGAAGCAACTCAAGCATTACAACAAGTGATTGAAAATGGAGCTGCTTTAGAAAAAATGGAGGAATTTGTTTCCGGGCAAGGTGGCGATATAGCTACGATTACCGATCCTGGTAAACTTCCTCAACCAAAAGAAAAGGTAGTCATCCACTCAGACAAAGCAGGATATATTCAACGAATTCATGCAGAGGAGATCGGGCTTTGTGCGATGCGTCTCGGAGCAGGACGTGCTACCAAAGCAGATCAGATCGATTTTGCGGTAGGGGTGGAGTTACATCGCAAAGTTGGCGATGCTGTAGAGGTAGGTACTCCGCTTGCCACACTTTACGTTAATAGTGAAAAGAATCTACCTGAAGTAGAAAAGCGTCTAATCGCTGCAATGGAAATCGGTGAACAATCAGTACAAGCTCCAATGCTTATTCGAGGTATTGTAACACCAGAAGGTTTTCATCAATATAAATAATGACGATAATGTAGAGCTTCCGCCACATCATAGGTCGGGAGCTCTTTATTTTGGCACAGAGTTTGAATCGTGCTAACGAGTTCAGGGGCTTTTCTAACAAGACTAGTTCCAAGAATACTGGATAACAAAATAAAAAGATCATTTACATTTAGCTCGCTTAAGGTAATAGAGTAAGTGGTGCTTCCCAATACTTCGACATACAAAAAATGCTTCCAAGCGGATTTTTCCACTAAATATATTTGAAACTCTGGTTGTTTGTGTAGTAATTTGTCCATTGATAATCGCTCCCTGTGAATAAAACCTATGCTCTTGACCAATGTATGCAACGAACATAAAAAGGAAAACCAGACATTGCTAGAAGTTTCTCGATTTTAATAAAAAGCAAAGCTAAAAGCCTTAGCTATTCCTTGGCATAAAATTCCTATTCTCTACAGAAACTAGGGATATAAAGGATTAGGAGGAATATGCGATGCTACGAAAAATGAGCATCTGGACTTTTGTCAGTTGTCTATTTGTGATGGCGTTTATGCCAATGAGTAGCCTTTTAGCAGCAGCACCAAGGGAAACAGAACTAGCACCTAGTTCCCGATCAGCTATCTTGATGGATGCTGATAGTGGAGCGATCTTGTTCGAAAAAAATAGTCATGAAAAAATGCCACCTGCTTCTGTCACGAAAGTAATGACAATGCTTCTCATTATGGAGGCAATCGATACAGGAAAGATCAAATGGACAGACAAAGTGCGAGTAAGTGACCGTGCCTCATCCATGGGAGGATCTCAGATTTTCTTAGAGCCGGGTGAAGAGATGACGGTTGAAGAGATGTTAAAAGGGATTGCACTTGGTTCTGCCAATGATGCATCCGTTGCAATGGCAGAACATCTAGGTGGTACAGAAGAAGGGTTTGTGGAGATGATGAACGCGAAGGCAAAAGAGCTAGGGATGAATAACACTCATTTCCTTAACTCCAATGGGTTGCCAGTAGCTGATCATTATACTTCTGCTCATGACATTGCTGTAATGTCTCGTGAGCTTCTTAAACATGAGGAGATTACAAAGTTCACAGGTATCTACCAGGATCATCTAAGAAAAGATTCCGAAAAGCCATTTTGGTTGGTCAACACCAATAAACTAGTTCGATTTTATCAAGGATTAGATGGGCTCAAAACTGGTTTTACCAATGAAGCAAAATTTTGTCTTAGTGCCACCGCCAAACGGAACAACCTTCGTGTCATTGCAGTCGTGATGGGGGAGCCTGATACCAAAACACGTAATGCCGAAGTATCAGGGATGTTAGATTATGCATTTAATCAATACACGAGCGTTCCATTTTATAAAAAAGGCGAGTTGATCGCGAAGCTAGACATTGAAAAAGGGGAACCGGAGCAGGTAGAGATCCGTGCTAGCCGTCCTATTAGTCTGCTTCTAAAGAAGGGTGAAAACGCTCGAAATATTGAGAAGACCATTGTGTGGCGAGAGCTCAAAACCCCGCTTAAAAAAGGGGAACCACTTGGTAAATTACAGTTTAAAAAGCAAGGAAACATTATTTTAGAACTAGATCTAATCAGCAACACTGACATCCAGCAAGCGAGTCTCTGGGATTCTTTCCAAAAAGTGATGCGTAATGTACTTCAGCTTAATTGATTTAAGAATAGAGAAAAGCCGTACTAAATAAGTACGGCTTCTTTCATTATTTCTATCAAGAATTGCTTAGGTTTAGATATCTCAATTAAAATAATATTGTATTTTTACCCATAGAGAAAATAGTGTACAAAGAAGGTTTCATTTATAGTTGCTTATGAAGTTGGACAGGCAAGTAAGCAAAACATAAAGCTGTGTATAATAATTATGGGTAAAGAATTTGAAGGATTAAGCAATAAACATATTGGTTATAAAAGAGTGCTAACACCTATATGGGAAGATGCATGGATTACTCCAAGGTTAGTAGGAAAAATTATTGATTGGTGTTATTTGTCTAAAAAAGAAATAACAATGGTAGACTGGAAAGGCGAACTATTGATATAAGTTACTAATTGTGAAAAAAGAGCTTGGTGTGAAACTACCAAAGCTCTTTTGTCATGCTCTAAATCTATATAAAGTGAAAACAATGGAAGCAAGTTTCCAACACATAACAACGAACGAAAAAGGTATCTCCTAATGTTCTCTTTTTAGCTAACCACTTAGTTTTTTTAACCAATTCGACAAAACAAGAAGGAAAAAAGTGCCATAAATAGAAATGAACTAGAGATGAATTTGAGAAGAAGAAAAATAGAAAGGGGAGAAGGCTATGCAAGTAGAATTGCAGCGCACTCATCATGTATTAATCGTACGCTTGGAAGGCGAACTCGATCATCATACAGCTACAGAAGTTCGTGCAACGATAGATCATGAATGGGAAAAAGGGATTGACTCACATCTTGTGCTAAACTTAGCTGGCGTACATTTTATGGATAGTTCCGGTTTAGGTGTCATCCTAGGCAGATATAAAAGAGTAATGGAATCAAGAGGAAGCATGAAAGTTTGCAATGTCTCTGACGCCATTCAAAAGCTGATGGACATGTCTGGGCTTTTCAAAATTTTAGATCTATATGAGCATGAGGAACAAGCAATCTCTGCATGTGAGGTGGCATCATGAGTCGTACAAGAAACAATTTTATGGAGTTGCAATTTGCTAGTCGCTCCGAAAATGAAGCATTTGCACGAGTAGCAGTAGCCTCGTTTGCTTCTCAATTAGATCCCACTTTAGAAGAACTTACCGATATAAAAACAGTGGTCTCTGAAGCAGTTACCAATGCGATCATACATGGTTATGTAGATCGATTAGACGGTATTGTTACGGTTCGTGCGGAGATCGAAGGAAACAAGCTCCGAGTTCAGATCAGTGACGAAGGGATTGGGATCGAAGATGTAGAAGAGGCACGACAACCTCTTTATACTTCGAAACCAGAAATGGAACGTTCAGGGATGGGCTTCACGATCATGGAAAACTTTATGGATGAAGTAATGATTCATTCTGTACCAGGTAAAGGGACCATGATCAGTTTGGTTAAAGAACTAAAGAAAAACCCACAAAAGACAATGGTTAATTGAGGGGCTGCTGATGGAGACATCTGATGTACGCAATAGTCGCCATACCAAACTCTCAGACAAGGAAGTAAAAGAACTGATTGAATTAAGCCAAAAGGGAGACTATCAAGCACGAGATCGTCTTGTAAAGCATAATATCCGCCTTGTCTGGTCAGTAGTTCAACGGTTTTTGGGGAGAGGTTATGAAGCGGAAGACTTATTTCAAATTGGCTGTATCGGTTTATTAAAGGCAGTTGATAAATTTGACCTTTCCTATGATGTTCGTTTCTCGACCTATGCAGTTCCCATGATTATCGGAGAAATTCAACGATTTTTGCGTGATGATGGGATGGTCAAAGTAAGTAGGTCCCTGAAAGAATTAGCGAATAAGGTACGAAAAGCGAAAGATGAGCTTTCCAAAAAGCTCAATCGAGTACCTACTGTTCAAGAAGTAGCCGACGCGATGGGGATTGATCCAGAAGAAATAGTCTTTGCGCAAGAGGCTAATCGAGCTCCTACTTCGATCCATGAGACGGTATACGAGAACGATGGCGATCCGATTACTCTAATGGATCAGATTGCTGATGAAAATGAAACCGCCTGGTTTGATAAAATGGCATTAAAAGATGCTATACATCGTCTAAATGAACGAGAGCAACTTATCGTTTTATTACGGTATTACAAAGATCAGACACAATCAGAAGTAGCACAAAGGTTAGGTATCTCCCAAGTGCAAGTTTCGAGGTTGGAAAAGAAGATTATCTCACGAATGAGAGAAGAGCTCATCTTGGATGAGGCGCAGGACGCTTGAGAAAAAGGACTACTAGCCATGAAGGTTGGTGGTCTTTTTTGTTAGGAAAAATCCAAAGTGCTTATCCTAAAGCACTTTGGATCGGTTGCTTTTTCTAAAAACCAAAGGGAGAAGGAAAACCACCAAATCCAAATTTTCCGAATTTGAAAAATTTAGTACAAAAAATAATGATAAAGGAAATCAGCTTAAAGATAATACCAATTCCAAATCCACCAAACATAGAGATGCCTCCTTTATGTCTATTTTCTCTAACGTATGAACAAGGTTTGTAGTTTGCTTGTGCGGAGTTATCTAGTATAAGTGAATGGAAGGGAATAACTAATTGAAATTGTTCAATATAACTGATAATATGTCTTTGAAAATAGTTAGTCAGTTGAATAACTAACAAGGGTGGTATAGAGTCAGAAATGGCAAAACCAAATGTGATAAGTAAAAATGAGTTAATCGAGTATGCCAAAGAATGTCTCGTTGAGAAGGGAATTGAAAAGTTTACGTTAAAGGCGGTTGCGGAAGCAGGAGGAGTTACCCAGGGAACCATCTATTATCATTTTCGTACGAAAGAACAATTATTGTTAGAGATTGTGAGAGATATTTGTGATCGTTCTTGGAGTGAATTGTCACATCATAATGAAAATATTATAAAACAAGCATTTGAGTCGGCAAAAAGTCGTTGTTCCTCTGATTCTTTTTTTCACAAATTATTTCTTACATTAGTGGTATCAGGCTTTCATAACGAGAAAATAAAAGAACAACTTGGAGATATTTTGGAGAAAGAAAATGAAGCTCTTTCTAAGCACTTAACGAAAATATGGTCTCCAACACCGATCAAAGGAGTTTCATTTGAAACATGGGGGATCTTGTTGAATGCGATAGTAGATGGATTGGCAATACAAGCTTTGTTGTCCAAAGATTTTTCGGTGGAAAAGGTCTATAGAGAGCTAGAACAAGTATTGATCGGGCTGAGTAATCCATCTAAGAGGGAGTGTGGGAAATGAAAAAATATCTATTTACAGCCTTATGGGGTGTGTTTGTTTGGTTAAGTGCTACCTTATTTTTTGTGTTTTTTGGCAAAAATGTACTTTTCATCACTGACTCAAAAGAATTTATCATTAGTATTATTTTATTAGAAGCTGGTACAGCTATTTTGTTATGGGATGTTACCTATTTATAGTTATTGTTTGATAAGTTCAAGAATGCAGCTTTTCTCAAGAGAATAATACAAGTCGCTGTAGGGGTTTTTTGTACTTTTTCACTTATGATCACTTTGAAATACAAGACCTATTTCATCTCTCACTTTATCCAACTGGAAGTAATGTGATTTCATTGCTTCCATTAATAGGGCGTTATGATCTTTTGCGGATTGAATCATCCTCGCTACTTCGGTTGCATTAACAGACAGTGGCTTTTCACATAACACATGTTTGCCATTTTACAAAAATAAAATAGCTTGTTCTGTGTTATATGAATTGGGAGTAGCAATGTACACCGCGTCAATTTCTTGACTAAACTCCATTTCTTTTAGGTTTGTAAATATTTTTGTTGCTCCATATTTACTTGCAAATTCTTCTGCTCTACTAATCGTGCGAGAATAAACAGCAGTTAGTAATATGCAGTAAAGACCGCAATTCATAAAAGAAATAAATGCGGTCTTTACGTTGTTTCCATATTTTTTAAAGTGCACTCTATTCGAGATTGGCATGTTTGCCGTACATTTTAGTAGAGTCTAAGCCTTTTTTTTCCATGAAACGCAAGATCAATGCATCATAAAATAATAACATCGTTTGCTCAAAAAGTGACCCCATTGGCTGTATGGTCTTATATTCACTTTCAGATTGATCTTTCGGTGATCCAGGCAATTTAATAATAATATCAGCTAATTTTCCAATCGTGGAGTCAGGGAAAATCGTTACAGCTGCGACCGTCCCACCTAAACTTTTTGCTTTTTCAGCGATTGATACCAAGGTTTTCGTTTTACCTGAACCTGAACCGATGATCAACAAATCATCTTTTTCTAAATTTGCTGTTACAGTTTCACCGACTACATAAGCATCGATCCCCATGTGCATCATTCTCATCACGAAAGATTTGCCCATAAATCCAGATCTGCCCGCACCTGCAACAAAAATTTTTTTGGATTCCAGAATCTTATTAACCAACTTCTCTGCTTCTTCGTCAGAGATTAAGTCGACTGTCCGACTTAATTCTTGAACGACTTCAGCTAAATATTGAGTAGTTTTCATAGTTATAATTAACCTTGTTTAATCAATTCTTGCATTTTAGCTGCAACTGCTTTTTTGTCGTCTTTACTTGTGATACCGCCACCTACGATGACAAGATCTGGTTGTACTTTAATCACATCTGGAAGTGTTTCTAATTTGATACCGCCTGCAATAGCCGTTTTCGCATTTTTTACAACGCTCTTAATGGTTGCAAGGTCTTCGAAAGAATTTTTTCCTACAGCTTGAAGGTCATAACCTGTGTGAACGCAGATATAATCTACTCCAAGTTCATCCAGTTCTTTCGCACGACCTTTAATGTCTTTAACTGCGATCATATCAGCAAGGATTTGTTTACCTTGTTTTTTTGCTTCTTCTACAGCACCTTTAATGGACTCGTCTTCAGCTGTACCAAGAATGGTGATGATGTCAGCGCCTGCTGCAGATGCTTGGCTAACTTCATATCCAGCTGCATCCATGATTTTAAGATCAGCTAATACAGTTAAGTTAGGGAAGGCAGCTTTCACTTCCTTTACTGCTTTGAGGCCTTCATTAATCACAACCGGCGTGCCGATTTCTACAACATCTATATGATCTTCCACTTCTTTCACCAATTCAATGGCTCCTGGAATATCTACAAGGTCTAATGCTAATTGTAATTTCATTTATTACTCGCTCCTTATATAATCGTATAATTGTGCCGTATAGCTTTCTTTTGCACAGTGTTATTGTATCCAATTGATAGCTATTTACTAACGGTACGGTACTCAGTATACTGGGAATGTTACTAAATTAATAGTATGCACTTTTTTATCATATAGTAACAAAAAGTATACTATGGGACATAATCAGAGTTGGAGGTGAAATAAATGCCGAATCTTGGGGAAAAAGTGTTTAATTGTGAAAAAGAATTGACTCTTTCGATTATTGGTGGAAAATGGAAAATGCTGGTATTGTGGCATCTAGGAAAAGAAGGAACCAAACGTTTTGGTGAACTAAAGGCCCTCATGCCTGGTATCACTCAAAGAATGCTTGTTAATCAATTGCGTGAACTTGAAGACCATTTGATTGTTCATCGTGAAGTCTATCCTGTCGTTCCGCCAAAAGTTGAATATTCACTCACTGAGTATGGAAGAAGTCTGATGCCTATTCTGGATGCTATGTATGACTGGGGTAAAGATTATATTGAGAATGTATTGGAAAAAGAAACAAAAAACAAATCGCCTTTTCAGTAAAAAAAAGAGTGTCTCCTAGAGGTCCGAACAAACCACGGTTAGCTATCTTAATAAAGATACTGTCCGTGGTTTTTTATATCTCTACGCATTTATAAGGTTGAAAACACACCATTTAATAAAAGAATCAGTTACTAAAAAGCCAAGGGCAGCGAATTTTCTATAGTCGCTGTCCTTGACTTTTCACTCTTGGTATTGAATTCAAGTTTATAGTGTTATTTTTAACACTATGTTATACCGATGTATCTATATATTAATAAAGTGCGTACTTTCAAAAGGATAACATACGTAATATACTGATTTTGCTCAAGTAATAGCGAGCTTAAAGAATACTTCCAAACCTTAAGAGAATACTGCTACATGCATGGTGAGATGAAGTGAAACTTCATTTAATAATATAAATTTTTACGAAAGGAGAGATCCGCATGGGAAAGTTCAAAACTAAGCACCGAAAAGTTTGCGAAAGATGTCTAACCATCACCATAAATGATGTAGCCTGTCCAAAATGTGGACATTCTCATTTAAGAGATATCATTATTACCGGACAAGCTGGGAGAAATAAACGAATACATCCAAAAGCAGGATAACGCAATAGCGAAAATCCTTGTTGTTTTGTAGGAAAAACGAAGAAGATCAGACATTTTTCTATTTGAAAATGCTTTGAAAAAGGGGAGGAATGAAAAGTGGATTCTATGACGTTTGTCTTATTTGGGGCAACTGGGGATTTAGCTAAGCGAAAAATCTACCCTGCCTTGTTTAATTTATATTTGAATCAAAAATTACCAGATTCTTTTTTGATCATTGGGGTAGGAATAGACGAAATGTCTGATGTTGATTTTCATAACCATGTAACAGACTCGCTATACACTTTTTCTAGACACTTGATAAATGATAAATCCGAAAAACAAGAGTTTGTAAAGGCATTTCGTTATTGCCAGTTAGATTTCACGAATGCTGAAGGGTATAAGAAGTTAGTTGAAGTCGTTCAACAAAATGAAAAAGACCAGAGTATTGAAGAGAATCGAATGTTTTATCTTTCTGTTGCACCTGAATTCTTTGATGTAATTGCTTTATATATAAAGAAGAGTGGCTTAAGTTCGACAAGGGGATGGAAACGATTGATTATCGAAAAACCATTTGGGTATGACTTAAAATCTGCTGAAGATTTAAACAAAAAATTAAGCAAAGCTTTTGAAGAAGACGAAATTTTTCGGATTGACCATTATCTAGGAAAACCAATGGTTCAAAACCTTGAAGTCTTGGAATTTGCCAATCCTGTACTGCAATCACTTTGGAACAATCGGTTTATTGCCAATGTGCAAATCACGGCTAGTGAAACGGTTGGTGTAGAGGAGAGAGCAGGTTATTATGACCAAGCAGGTGCTATTCGTGATATGGTTCAAAATCATATGCTACAGCTGTTGATGATGACAGCCATGCATCTCCCAAAACAGATTAGTGCAAAAAATATCCGTAATGAGAAAAGAAAAGTTATGGAATCTCTGAGACCATTACAAAAAAATACTGTAGGTATTCACGTCATTCGCGGCCAATATGGATCAGGTGAAATAAACGGTTCACCAGTAGTCAGATATTTAGAAGAACCTGGCGTTGAGGCTTCTTCTAAAAACGATACATTCGTTGCTGCTCGTCTATGGATTGATAATTCCTTTTGGGACGGGGTACCATTCTATATCCGGACAGGAAAAAGAATGGCGGAAAAATTAACGCGGATTGTGATTGAATTCAAAAACCCATTAAAGAATTTGTATACCAATGAAATTCAAAATGCTGAACCCAATCTATTAGTTATTAATGTAAGTCCAAATGAAGGTGTTTCGTTGCAGTTAAATAGTAAAAATCCGATAAATGGAAAATTAGAACCTATTGTTGTTGATTTTTCAGCGAATAAAAAAGACGTGCCCGAAGCATATGAACTCTTAATATTTGATGCTCTGCGTGGAGATTCTACCTTCTTTGCTCATTGGGACGAAGTGAAATTATCTTGGAAATGGGTACAGCCTATTTTAGAGACATTTGAGGAAAATAGTGTTCCACTTCATTCGTATCAATCTGGCTCGATGGGACCAGAAGCTGCTCATCAATTATTGGAAGAGGATGGTTATAGATGGTGGTAAAAGAATTATGATTATACTTTGAATCCATTACGCTATAGATGAAAAATTCAAAAAATAAATACTCAAGGAGGAGTAATGATGAAGGTCGGATTAATTGGATTAGGAAAAATGGGTCTAAATTTAGGAAAGAACTTACGGTGAGATGGATTACTTTTTTGAGAAGGCATGTGGGATTAGTGGCTATCTGTTAGGAGTTAACCCATTCGACCAGCCTGGAGTCGAAGCATACAAGAAGAATATGTTTGCTTTACTTGACAAACCTGGTTTTGAAGCAGAAAAAGCTACTCTCATGGAGCGTTTATCAAAATAATTTATCTGATTGGTTTTGTATTAATAAAAAGATTATTACCAAAAACCATATTTTTGGAATAAAACCTTAGACAATGAAAAAAGAATTCGTCAACATATCGATGCGGTAGCTGCGGCTGAGCGTGTTGGAGTTAAATTCATTGCGTATACCAGTTTAGTGAATGCAACGGAAAGTAAAAACTTATTTGCTCCAACCCATAAGGCAACAGAAGAAGCAATCTTGAAAACAGGCATACCTTACTCCTTCTTACGTAATAACTGGTACTTGGAGAATGAAATTCCTACCATTCAGGGTGTTTTAGTAGGAGCTCCTTGGGTCACATCAGTAGGAGACGGCAGGGTAGGTTGGGCACTACAACAAGATTATACAGAAGCTACGGTAAAGGTACTATCTGGTAACGGGCACGAAAATACAATCTACAAGCTTTCTGGTAGGTCATTGCCCAAGAAGAATTCGTATCTCTTCTTGGCAGTGTACTAGGGAAAGAAGTAACTGTGCAACAGGTTGATGATGCCACTTATGCTGATATTATGAAAAATGCTGGCATACCAGATTTTGTTATTCCTATACTTGTTGACATCCAAAAAAGCATACGAGAAGGCACACTGGATTTTGAGAGAAATGATTTAGAAAAAGTTCTTGGTCGTCCAGTTTCCCCAATCAGCGAAGCTTTGAGCCAAATTGTGAGTCAAATCTCTCAACCAGAGAATTAAGTATAGTCAATAAACGATTTTCTCGATAGAAGGTGAACCATGTACTAGAACTAATGGGTGCACAATTCCGCACGGTACAGCAAATGCCCTTTATCTGCCGTATGTTATTGACTCTAATCGAAATGCTGAAAGCTCAAGATATGCTGATATCGCAAGGATGCTTGGTTTAAACGGAACAACGGATGACGAACTGATCGATTCGTTAACAGACCTCCTCCGTGGTATAAATAAATCTTTGAATCTGCCATTAACACTAAAGGAATTTGTTGTTAAAAAAACAGGATTTGAAAAACATCTGAACCAGATGGCAGCAAGAGCTGTTGAAGATCCATGTACTCCATCGAATTCAAGAGAAGTATCAGTAGAGGATATGAAAAAAATCTATATTGCGGCTTATAACGGGAATAAAATCAACTTCTAATGAAGATAATCAGAACATGGTACGGAAATGAATATTTTTACTTCTGTTCTATGATTTTAAGGAGGTTAATGAACATGAGCAAAAAAATCGCTACACTTATAACAAACCTATTTGAAGATGTGAGTACACTGAACCAGCACAAGCCTTTAAAGAAGCTGGTCATGAAGTTATCACGATTGACAAACAATCAGGTAACGAAGTAACTGGTAAAAAAGGCATAACCGTAAAAATTGATAAATCCATTGATGAAGTTCATCCTGCAGACTTTGAGCACTGTTTATCCCTGGTGGATTCTCTCCCGATTTATTGCGTGAAGACGATCGTTTTGGGGAATTTGCAAAATCATTTATCCAAGACGAAAAACCCGTTTTTGCCATTTGTCATGGACCACAAGTGTTAATCGATACAGCCCTTTTAAAAGGTGTCGACATCACTGGCTTTAAATCCATTCGCAACGATTTGAAAAATACTGGTGAAATTATAAAGACGAAGAAGTTGTTATCAGCAAAAATATTGTAACAAGTCGAGAACCAAAAGATATTCCAGCATTTAATCGTGAATCACTAAAACTTTTAGCTACATAATAATGCTGATGTAATAACGTAAATATTTCTAACTTGCGGATTATTTAATCAGAATCCGCAAGTTGGTTAAACATATGAATAAAGGAGGTTATGACGTTGTCATTAAAAGGAAAAAGAGTGGTTGTTTTAGGAGGTACATCTGGTATTGGTTTAGACGCTGCTAAGGCGTTTCTCGATGAATCCGCTCAAGTCATTATTGCTAGCCGTTCTGCTTCAAAATTATCTGACGCAAAAGTGAAGCTTGGTGGTAACGTAGAAGGCTATGAAATCGACTTTCGCAGCGAGGAAAAGGTTGCAGACTTTTTCAAGAAGGTTGGGAAATTTGATCACCTGGTGGTTACTGCAGGTGAAGGAGTTATGGGTCACTTTAGCGAACTGCCTGTTGCAACCGTAAGAGAGGCTTTTGATAGTAAGTTCTGGGGGCAGTATATTTCGGTTCGTGCTGCTCTTCCATACTTGAATAATGAAAGTTCTATTACATTAACTTCCGGTGTATATGGTGTGCGTCCTCCTCAAGGTGCAACGACTCTAGCTTCCATTAATTCAGCAATCGATGGATTAGTACGAGGACTTTCAGTAGACCTGGCACCTATCAGAGTAAACGTGGTATCACCTGGTATCGTTGACACTCCTCTTTACGGCGGAATGCCAGAAGATCAAAGACAAGATATGTACCATGGAATAGCTAAGCAATTACCTGTCGGACGTGTTGCTCAACCTAAAGATATAGCTGAAACCTATGTTTACCTAGCGAAAAATGGGTTTACAACTGGCACATCGGTTCTTATCGATGGAGGAGCTCATCTGATCTAATCCATTGATATCAAAGTCGATTGATAAATTGATTTAGAATAGAAGTGGTGAGGATGACTCAAAGTGTTTGACACTTATAGGCCAACCTCACTTCTTTGTTTTTTTGCACAGTTGGAAGCAGAAATAGCCATATAATGCAACAAAGAAGGATTTTGTTGGTTTTTGGGAATTCTAAATATATGCGACTTTATTCTAAGAGATGTTAACATTCTACTTCTATGATACCCAAATACATAAAAGAAAGGGTCGAGCCTAATGGATGAAAAGAAAAAAGAGGAAATTAAAAATGCATTAGCCAAACACGTGGTAACTCTGCCTGACGGCACTTCTTTACCTAGTTTAGGACAAGGAACATGGTACATGGGGGAAAATCCCCAAGTGAGAGACAAAGAAATAAAAGCCTTGCAGCTCGGCTTAGAATTGGGTATGAAACTTATTGACACTGCTGAAATGTACGGAAATGGCGACTCTGAACGCTTAGTTGGCGAAGCCATTAGAGGACGCAGAAATGAAGTCTTTTTAGTCTCAAAAGTGTATCCCCATCATGCAAGTTTAGATATGATTTCAAAAGCATGTGAAAACAGCTTAAAACGACTCGGAACAGACCACTTGGACTTATATCTTCTCCACTGGAGAGGACGTGTTCCTTTAGAGGAAACAATTGAAGGAATGGAAAAACTACGTGAAGAAGGGAAAATTTTAAGATGGGGCGTCTCTAATTTTGACACGGTTGATATGGGAGAGCTATGGAACACTACGAATGGAAAAAATTGTGTGACGAACCAAGTGCTATACCATTTAGGTTCAAGAGGAATCGACTTCGATCTCTTACCATGGCAGCGTGAACATAACATGCCAATCATGGCCTACAGTCCCCTTGCTCAAGGAGGCTCTTTAAGAAGACAGCTTTTAAACGATCCAGCAATTCATGATATTGCTGACAAATACAATGTCCAGCCATTACAAATCGCTCTTGCTTGGACCATCCGTTCGAATAACGTTATCGCTATTCCAAAAGCGGTTCAACTTGATCATGTTTTAGCAAATGCTGAAGCAGCAACTTTTGAGTTTACTGAAGAAGATCTCAGTAGAATTGATCAAGTATTTCCTAAACCTACTAGGAAAATGCCATTGGATATTATTTGAAAATTCACTTTAAAAAAGGACTCTTGTTGGAGTTGCTGACAATCTAATAGGAATTTCAAAAAAACTGTGTAGAATTTATTCCATACAGTTTTTTTATCGGGGAAATTTAATATCCTTACCGAATTATTCTCGCATCAAAACCCTATTGATGATAGACTAAAAAGTAGACAAGACGAGCTGAGAATGACAAAATAAGACCAAATCATTCGAGGTGATCGTGATGTCAAAGTATGACAAGGAGTTTAAAATTCAAACTGTTCAGTTAGTGTTGGAGCAAGGAAAATCTGTTGCTCAAACAGCAGAGGATTTAGATGTCTCTATTCAAACGTTGTATCACTGGATTAAGCAATATAAAACGGATAAAAACAACGCTTTCCGCGGAAGCGGAAACCTGAAGCCAAAAGACAAGGCTTTACGAGACTTACAGAAACGAATTCGTGACCTTGAAGAGGAAAATGCTATTTTAAAAAAGGCGATGCACATCTTCGCAAAAGACCGGGGCTAACTTTTGAGTTCATATATGAACACCGCTTCGAGTTCCGTGTACAGAAGATGTGTCAGGTAATGGGAGTTTCTAGAAGCGGTTTTTACAAATGGCTGAACCGTCCCGAAAGCGAGCAGAAGAAGCGCAGAAAAAAGTTAGTGAAGCAAATCCACCATCTGTTTCTTGATTCCAGAAGGCTGTATGGTAGCCCTAAAATTACTCGACAGCTAAAAACAAAAGGGATTTGCGTATCTCAAAAGACAGTTGCCAGGATTATGAGAGAGCATGAACTGGTTTCTCGTACAGTTAAGAAGTACAAACCCTACCTGTTCATGAAAATACGCTAAACCAGCGGTTTAGCACAGAAAAACCTAATCAAGTATGGGTAGCAGATATTACCTATGTTCCTACTCAGGAAGGCTGGGTGTATGTTGCAAGTGTGATGGATCTCTACTCTCGTAAAATTATTGGCTGGCATGCTGACAACCGAATGACTAAAGAGCTTGTTTTGACTGCTTTAGATCGTGCGTACAAACAACAGAAGCCAAAAAACTAGTACTTCATCATTCTGATCGTGGAAGTCAATATGCTTCGCATGAATACCAAAAAAGACTGAAACAGTATGGATTGGAAGGAAGTATGAGTCGTAAAGGAAACTGCTATGACAATGCGTGCATTGAATCCTTTCACAGTATATTGAAGAAAGAACTGGTGTATCTTTCCCGCTTCCTGTCTAGAAAACAAGCGAAACAAGATATATTTGAATACACCGAATTTTTCTACAACCGTAAAAGAATTCACTCATCCATTGACTACGAACGTATGTACTTCAAGAAATACAGCTCTGCTGCATAACAAGACTCGTTTTTTTCTGTCTACTTTCTTGACCTAATACCAAAAGTGCTACTGTAATTAAATCCCAATTATATAGATTTTTTAAGTAGGTAAGAGAATCAATAACTTCGTTATCAGGTTTCAACTTAGAATAATCATTGAAGTGATCTTCCTCATTGAAAAAGTCTAAGTCCAGGTTAAGAATTAGAGAGTTGTTTTGTATAAAAGGTTCGACAATATCAAATTCTATTACTTCCTTAAGTTCTGGAATTGACCTAACTCTTATTCCCTCGTAAATTCTATTATTTATAAGATTCCGTGTTCGCTCATTAAATGGATCATCAAAAAAGTTGGAAACGTAAATTATATTATTTATTGTTCCTCTACCAAAAGCAGGCCAAATAAATGTATCGTAAGTAACAAACTCTTTTGTAAATACTTTTAAAGCTTCTAATTCTTGTATATCAGAGTATTCTGGATTATCCTCTAAGACAAAAGGACAATCATCCAAGTGAGCATCTACATGAAACAGAGTAGAATTAAGTTTAATCCATGAATTTACTTTTGCTAATTCTCAAATATAAAAAGCCCTTTATGATTATCCATTATGTATATTTTTTTATCTGGAAAACAGATTTATTCCCATCTCTCATTTTTCCACCTCATAAATAATTATTATAGATAATCACAACTACTAAAAAAGAGGATCACCATTAAAAGGCAATCCTCTTTTTTGACCACAAGGGTCGAATCCGCGATATGGATCGTTTTTTAAGGCGATCAGAATTTAAATCCGAATTTTACATTATTTTGCTTCGTGAATAAAGCGTTGTTATTCTATGGAAACAAAAAAACAATTGGATAGCCTCTTTTTTCTAAGGACCTTTTTGACATTCGTAAATCCTTCCCTTCTTTTAAAAATGGGTTTCAAGAGATGGTAGTATAACCAAAATTGGTTACAACGGACTTGAAAAAATTAGCTCTCTAATGAGCCAGTTTTTTCGCTAATTTCCGTTACCAATTGCGCAAGTGTAACTTGAGCTAGTCTCGTTCTAAGACCATTTGGGCTTGAAGCATCTTGGATCGAAATACAGATTCGATATTAGCACCTACTGGACATTCAAGATTGGGATTCTCATGAAAATGAAAGAGTTCATTCTCCTCGACCACTTCGACTGCCCGATACACATCAAGCAACGTTATTTCATCCTTCTCTTTCGTTAAGTATGCCCCTCCAGCTCCAGGTCGTACATTGACTAATCCAGCTTTTTTCAGCTTCCCGATAATCCTACGAATGATAACTGGAAGTCTTGACGCTTTCTGCAATAAACTCGGATGTTCATGGAGATGGGCTTAATGCGAGGAGAGATAGAATGTAAACAGCGACGGAAAAACGACTGCTAATTTTTTTCATATCTTTCACCCTCTCGATGTAACCGTTGTAGTTTCACCAAAAACGGATGTCAAGGTATTGAACTTCTAGATAAGCGTAAAGTGTTTGAAAAAATTACAATGGCATAGTTATTAAGTATACAGATGCCTATAGTGAACTTATAAAAAAGAAGAACAGCAGAGCAAAAGCTTTACGGTTAAAGTATGGAGTCTTGAGGATCAGGAAACCCATTACGTCCATTAATTTGTTCTCCATATTCAATTGAATATGAACACCTATTTCAGTAAACTAAGAAATTCCCGCATAAATCCTGGTAGATCCGGCCAAGCTTGACCCGATACAAGGTTTTGATGTATATGTATCTGTTCGTCGATGTACTTTGCTCCACAGGCCAACACATCAGGTCTACAAGAAGGGTAGGCTGTATATTCTCGCCCTTGCATCAATTCAGGAATAACAGTCAATAACTGAGCCGCATGACAAATTGCTCCAACAGGCTTATTTTCCTGAAAAAAGTGACTGATAATAGGTGTCACAGCTTCATTCATACGGATATATTCAGGTGCGCGACCTCCTGGAATAATCAGGCCATCAAATTCCTCTGGGCTAATATCAGTAAATGCGGCATGAGATTTAAGATCGTAAGCTGGTTTTTCCACAAACGTCTCCATTCCCTCTATAAAATCATGGACAACTGTATGCAGCTTCTTGACTGCAGGAGAAGCAATCGTTACATCATACCCCTCCTCTAAACAACGGTAATAAGGATAAAAAACCTCGAGTGCTTCTACCGCATCTCCTGTAACAATGAGTATTTTTTTGCTCACGAAAATAGCCTCCTGTTTAATGAAATAATAGTTAAATTATAAGTTACAACCCAATAAATTTATATTGCTTAAAGGCTCAAAAAAATATACATAAATATTGAAAGGACATTAAGTCATTTTTCGCAAATATGGATCGACACTACTTCAATTGATGTTTCTGAGGCTTTATACAGAAATCTCTTCAAGCATGATACCAATCTATTATTTTATTTTTATGTATAATGGTATGCTAATAGATGATCATATGGAGAAACAAAGTTGATAAACGATTTTCTTACATACGTATTGTTAGGACTTTCTCTAACCCTCCCTGTAGGTGCCGTTACGATTCAAATGACAAAACAAGGCTTAAGGGGAGGGTTCTGGCATGGATGGTCAGTAGGTTTAGGAGGAATGACGGTTGATCTCATCCTATTTTTTTTCATTTATTTTGGATTTTCTTCAATAATAAACCCGCAAGGGATCCAACTACTCATGCGGCTTCTTGGATTTTTCTTTTTATTGTATTTAGGAATTCAAAATATACAGGAATCCTCTGCAGCATTATCAGTTGAGGCGACCATTGAAGGAAAGAAATCACTATTGAAATCCTATTTTTCAGGTGTGATGATCGCTATATCTCCAGGTTATATTGTATTTTGGATGGGTATTCTAGGAACGGTACTTGCTTCAACGATCACACAAAAACAGTCTTCCAATTCTTTTTTATTTGTCGCGAGTGGTATTATCGTGGGCATATTAATTCATGATGTTGCTTTATCCTTTTTTGTGCATTATAGCAGGCAATTTCTTAATCAAAAAGCTATAAAATGGGTTTCTATTATTGCCGGAATTTTATTGATTGGATTTAGTGTTTACTTTGGATATGAATTTATTTTGGAATTACAAAGTATGGTATGCACTAAAAAGGAAGGGTGGTTTTACTAATCAATAGTTAGATTTTAAATCGTGGACTTAGGTCAATATCTTGGACACAAAAAAGTTAAGTCTATAACTCAAGTCATTAGTGTTTATGAAAGTTGGATGCTGCATTCTAATTTAACAGAATGGGAATGATAATAAGCAAAAATAAAGAGGTGTTTTACTTGGTATTAAGTTAAAGGGCAGGATTGTTGAAGACTAGTTTCGAGATAATACAGCAAAAAGGGGTAATGTCAGGAAAATGCGGATTTACAGCGTTAAGGAAAATTCAATATTAAAAAGCCTAATTTCTCAATTTAAGTGAAGAAATCAGGCTTTTTTCATTGCAACCAAAAAATCGCGAACTAATGGGCTGACCATCTCGGTGTTAAGGGGTGAACAGCTTCCATTGCCCCTCGGAAACAACTTCAACGGCCCCATCGGTCACTATGATGGCAGTCTGATCGTCAATCGCGTACCCATGCACTGAGACGCCGACGGCCCACTTTTCTGCATTGGCCAAGGTATTGTCCGGTAACATCTCGTGATCTAGGTGAGGAAACAACGCAAAATCCACCAGACCCAGTGTTTTATCTCCCCCTGTGGGCGGACGCCAGCCTACGAATTCTTCACCGATATTCGGGGCCATCACCATGCTCCCAGCGCTCATTCCCACATAAACTGCATCCAGTGATGGCAAGAGGTCTGCCAGCCCGGATTGCCGCATCCAGTGGTAAAGGTAGAGGGCGTCGCCTCCCGCCACCAGCAGGACGTCCGTCTCCCGGACAAGAGGCACCCAACAGTCTTCGTCGATGCTTGGCAGCGCTGTGAGCTCTAGAACGCCGACAGACTTCCAGCCCAGGTCGACCATGGGATTCTCGGAATTCCCGCTGATGAACTGCCAGGCTTTGACGCCGGGACCGACCCAGGGGTGTCCGTACATCGCGGTAGGGATGCACAGAGCGTTGGAGTCGGCGATCGGCTTGCCCAGCATGTCAACCAGCGCGTTGTGGATAGTCGAGTTATTGACGCCCGCGGAAGTTAGCAGAAGTTTCATTCCAAACGTCTCCGAGGACTTGGAATCCTCCAAATAATATGCGACATATGTTTTTCCTCCTTAGGGTCCGAAGTTCAGTTCTTTTTCACGTAAACCTTTAAGATTATTACGCATTTCTTTTGTTGATTTACTAACTGCCATATCCTGAAAGGTCGGGCAAAGAAATCACTTCTTCGATGGTTAAATATATAGATAAGATATTCGGTTTATCTTTCAATAGCTCCTTTTTTCTGATCCAATCGATAATATCCCCTTCTATCTTTCGTCACTGATTAAAGCAACTGCTTTTCTGAGCTCTTTTTCGGAAGCAGTTGTGTACCGTCGAGTAGTTTCAATAGACTCATGACCTGCTAATGATGCAACGTTTTGAATATCTACTCCTTGATCGATCAAAGATTTACAAAAAGTATGCCTTAGACAGTGGGCTGAAACCTCTTTATCTTCCACCACTTTGAAATACTTTCTAAGTTGATCATGGATTCCTTGTCTTGTAATTGGTGTCCCTTTTCTTGTAACAAACAGCTGCTGGCAATCAACTTCACCACGTATTTTCTTCCATTCCGTATAACTATTAATAAGATCTTTGTTCATAGGTACAAGTCTCCATTTTCCACCCTTCCCAGCAGTAATGGTTACCCTCCAATGATTTTCATCAATGGCCATTAAGTCGAGATCTTTCACTTCACTAATTCTTAGACCAGCCTTTAACATGAAGAGGACCATTGCCTTATCTCTCGCTTTTTTCCATTCGTTGGTCCCGCTTTCAATAGCATGAAGAATTCTAGCTACTTCTTTTCGCTCTAACCAACGTGGTGCTTCACTTACTTTGGAGGATCTTTTTGTCTTAACCTTCTTCGTAATATCTACATTGGCCAGATTTGAATCAATTAAAAAACTCCAAAATACCTTTAATGAGGAGATTCTCTTGTTGATCGTAGCTGGAGCAATCTTTTCACCTACCTGCATATGCTGCTTCCAATCTTGCATATCCAAAGTAGTGACATCGCGTGGACCAAACTTCGTATCATTTGTTTCTTCAAACCATTCAATGAATTGGGTCACTGATCTTTTGTACACTTCAATTGTCAGTTTTCCTTTTCCCTCTTCGAGTAACCACTTTTCGAATTGATCGAGATAGTTAATTTTAAACACCTCCAAGCTTTGTAAGACTTCAGTTAACTTCGGGTAATCTCGCTTATCTCATCCAAGTAAAGGTTTAATGTTAACTCTTGTGCCTTTTCAATAATTTCCACTAATAGTTGACTGTTTTTCGTACGAGAATAAATTTCTAGAGCTTCGAGAAACTTTTTCTTATCAGGTGTACCAATAACAATAGGTGTGTATCCTTTAGTTAATAAATACCAACTTGCCAGTAAATTGGCCATCATTTCGGATTCTATAAAGTATTTGGATTTATATAACTTTCCATATAAGATAGCTGCTTGATCTATGGGATGTGAAGTTCCTCGATTTACCCAATGAATAAGTTTTTGTAGATCTTCTGTATGATGGATTTGGTCTGCTTGTTCTATATCCAAATTCCACATCAGCAATAAATAGATTGTATGGATATTTTCAATAGACATTTCTTCTTTCTCTTCAGATAGGGCTAATATCTCATGAATTGCACGATGAAAATCTCTTACTCGAAAGTGATCTTTTAAATTTTTTCCCATTACCACATTACCTGTAACAATATCAAAAACTTGTTTGGTATTTATGTAATTACAGATCAAATCATTTACACTAGCAGTCCAAGCAAAGCCTAAATGATCTGTATAAACTTCCCATGCTTTTTTTGGGATAATATCAAGTTGATCAAGTTTTTGTTTAACCTTATCAATATTTCTCATAAGTTCCTCCTACTTATAAACTGATCGAGATAGTAAATAACAACCCTCTCCTTGTTTGCGTATTCCGTAAAGTTAGATACATCTAAATTATGACGTATTCTGTAAAGTAATTGCGATAGTTTGGGAATAAAAAATATTACAGAATGCATATGCTGTATAGTAAAAACAGACAAGAAAGTGCCAGGGGGAAATCCTCAAAAAGAGACCAAGACAACCTCAGCTGCTCCAAAGAAAAATTATGTTAGCTATATCCCAAACGGGAGGGACAAGCAAGAAGAGGGATGGTCAAGGAAGGCTCAGCTGCTCACTCAAAAATGGACAGATATAATAGTAGAAACTAGGTGAAGGGTGCAGATCAGATCCTATATATAATAGTACATTCTCGGTTACAAAAAGACATCTAAAAGCCCTCATAGGAATCGGTTTCATTTTATTAAAAGTAACAGTAATTATCTCGGATATATAGAAGTAGCACAACAATTCATCTTCCCTTCAGTGAATACGAATTGGATGCTTCTGTTCATTTTGCTTATTTGCTGGTATGTTGCTTCACTAGGGATGGCCAATACGATCCGTTTCAGCGTCATTTTTTGTGTACAGCTTGGATGCTTTTGTTATTATTGAACTTCCCTTTTCAGCCTTTTGCTACTATACATGATCTATTTCCGTTAATACCATATGAATGGACGATGAAAACATGGAAAGGTGTGCTATTCATCTGGTCAGCCTTATCTGGGCCAGAATATTTGGTTTTACTTGCGCCTTGGTTCAATACGAGAGAAAAAATCCTCAAATACATGACAATCGGAAATGCATTTACCATTTTTGAATATCTGTTTATATTTATTGCATCTTTGTTTTTTTCGGATCACATTATCTAGGAGAAAGAATAAACAAGGAGGATATTTTTATCAAGAAATATCTAAATAAGCTACTACTCTTACTGGTATGTATATTTTGTTTAGGAATGATTTACTCTGCTTATTCCATTTGGTCTTTCAGTAAAATAAATCAATTGCACCATGCCGATGCAGCTATTGTGTTAGGTGCAGCAGTATGGAATGACAAACCTTCACCTGTATTAGAAGAGCGAATTAATCATGCGATCTGGCTTTACCAAAATGGGTATGTAAAGAAAATTATATTTACGGGAGCGAGTAGTGTATTTAATAAAAAAGAGATGCCAGAGTCAGAAGTGTCTAGACAATATGCAATAGACCGTCATGTTGATCCGCAAGATATTTTAATAGAAACGAAATCGATCATTACGGAGCAAAATATACGATATGCTTATGAAGTTGCCCAAAAAGATGGTCTAAAGTCGTTTATTATCGTAAGTGACCCCTTACATATGAAACGCTCTCTTGCCATGGCAGAAAACTTGAATATGGAAGCATATTCTTCTCCAACACCTAGTTCTGTATATAAGACTTGGAAAACAAAAATACCATTTTTCTTACGTGAACTGTTTTTTTATATGGGGTACAGCATAAGTGCTTCATTTCTTTCTTTTGACGGATTTTAGTTTCTAATAAGTGTTCTCTAACATAAATCTCTAACATAAAAGAAGGTAAAAGTGGAAAAGAGAATCCCTTGAGAACGAACATATTCTAAAGGGATTCTGTGCTATCTTTAATTTTTTAATACTAAATACAGAAAATAGGGTGCACCGATTAATGCTACTAAAATACCAGCTGGGATCCCATCTGGGTCAACGACATTACGTCCAATTGTATCTGCTAATAATAGTAGCCATCCACCTAAAAGAATCGAAATGGGAATAAATAATTGATTTCTAGGTCCTATTAATGCTTTTGCGATATGTGGAGCTATGAGTCCAATAAAGGCAATTCCACCAGTAACAGAAACAGCAGATGCTGCTAGTGCAACAGCAGTTAAGAGTAGCACAATACGTTCTTTTTCAATCGATACACCAACGCTGATTGCAGTAGGTTCATTCATATTAAGTAGATTCAATCTATTTGCTCTGTATAAAGTAAATGGGATGAGTATAACTAACCAAGGAAGAATAGCCCAGATAAATGGCCAGTCGGTACCCCATATATTTCCTGCCAGCCATTTGGCGATAAAATTTACTTTTTCTTGTTCAGCAGATGAGATCAAGACAATCATTACCCCAGAAAGCGCCGTTGCAATTCCAATCCCCACTAGCACAAATCTTACTGGTTGTAGACCTTCGTATTTTTTATAGGAAAATAGATAGATCAGACAAACAGTTAATAAAGCACCGACAAAAGCAACAACTGGAAGTAGATAAATAAAGGAACCAACATTGATGGGGAAAAATAAAAAGAAAACTGCAATTGCAACACCTGCTCCAGAGTTAATACCAATAATACCAGGATCTGCTAAATCATTACGTGTGATACCTTGTAAAATAGCTCCAGCTAATGCAAGTGCCATACCTGCCAACAGTGTGATAAAAATTCGTGGTAGTCGAATAGAAAACAAAATAAACTCTTCTTTGAACGTCCCTTGTCCTATTAGGGTTGGAATCAGTCGATCATACGATAGGGAGGAATATCCTAGTCCTGTGCCAATTACGATTGTAATGGTAATAAAAAATAATAATATAAAGAGGGTCATTCGCTGTTTTTTTATGATAGATGGGTGTATCATGAGAATTCTTTTCCTCCTTTACGCACGACGAACAGGAAGAAAGGTAAACCCATCATCGCAACGATGGCTACCACAGGTGTTTCAAATGGGGAAGTGATTGTTCGACCAAGGGTATCAGCCATAAGCATAAAAATGGCTCCTAATATTGCGGACATCGGTATGATATAACGGTAATTAGTTCCAACGATCGCACGAACCATATGAGGAACCAGCAAACCAATAAATACCATATTCCCGACTAGTGCAACAGAAGCACCAGCAAGTAGAATAATGATAATAAAAAGAATTGTTTTTATTAGTATTGTTTTTTGACCTAAACTAACTGCTGTTTCTTCATTTAAGCTAAGTATGGTAAGCTGTCTCGAAAGGAGAAGAGAAATAAATATTCCTATGAAAACAAATGGAACAATCACTTGGAGTTGATTCCATGAAGTTCCGATAACTCCTCCTGCAGTCCACATCGAAACCTCTTTTGAAATTTTAAAGGTAATTCCAACCCCTTCTGCAATCGCATGTAAGAATGCAGAAACAGCAGCGCCAGCTAATACAATTCGGTGTGGAGAAAAACCGCCCTTTGTCATTGCGCCAATTCCGAAAACGATCATTGCTCCGACAGCGGCTCCAGTAAAACAAGCAACCATAATATCGAAATAATTTGCTGTAGGACTGAATGCAACCGTAATTGCCAATGCTGCATTTGCACCAGAAGTTAATCCAAATAATCCTGGATCTGCAAGTGGATTTCTAGTCATACCTTGCATAATAGCTCCAGATACTGCTAATGCAGCTCCAACAAAAATCCCCGCAATTTCACGTGGTAAGCGAATTTCACGAATGATAGAAATTTTATCACCGGAAACGTTTGAAGTAAGTGCTAACCATACATCTCGAATTGTGGTATCGGCTGCCCCGAAGATGCAAGCAAGTATAAACGTACCGATTAATACAAGAGTTGCTAAAATCAGTTTGTATCCAACTAGGGTAGGACTCTGATTTTTTATCACTATGCTCACTTCTTTCATTGGTATAAAAGAAAGAGGAACTCTTAAGATAAGAGTTCACTCTCATTACTTACTAAGAAATCGATCAATAAAGTAGTCAAGTTGGAACTCTAATGTTAATGGATCATTAAAGTAGAACTCTTTTGCATTTACTTCAAATAGTTGTTTATTTTTAACGGCTGGGATGTTTTGATATGTTTCTGTTTCTTGAAATGAATTATCAGAGTCTTGATTCTTACTGAAAATCATATAGTCTCCAGCAAAATCAGGAAGAACTTCTAACGACAGGGCATAATAACCATCTTTTAAAGCCATTTCTTTTACTTTTTCTGGCATTTTTAATTTCATTTCTTTGTAAAGAATTTCTGTGCCACGGCCCCAGTTATCGCCAAATACGTAAAGCTGTTTGTCAAAGTTCTCAATGACGGAAACAGTAGTGTTTTCACCGATTTTTCTTCTAATGTCTTCACCGGCTGCTTGTGCTCGTTTTTTGAAATCATCTATCCAAGCTTGTGCTTCTTTTTCTTTATTTAAAAGTTTTCCAATCTCTAATTGTTGTGTGAGATAATCAACTTTTCCGTAAGAATACGTTACAGTAGGGGCAATTTTTTTTAATTTTTCGATGTTTTTTGTATTGGATAAACCAATGATTAAATCTGGATTTAACTCTATAATTTTTTCTAAGTTTTCATCGGATACTTCTTTTACATCTTTTAATTGTTCCGCAAAGCGTGGGTTCATTTTAGACCAAGAATCTACACCAACAAGATTTACATCTAATGCCATTACATTACCAGCAAAAGTAGACAGTACGACAACACGTTGCGGATTAGCAGGAACTTCAATCGGTCCATTTTCAGATTCATATGTAATCGTATCGGATTTGTTTTTATCTTTGGCAGAGTTGTTTGTTTCGTTACTACATGCACTCATAATGAGAAAGAATAGGAGAAGACATGGAAGCCATCTTTTTTTCATTTTCACAGTCTCCTTTAAGTAAGTTGTATGTAAGACACATCGGTTTATTCGTCCGTGGATCACGACCCATTTCAGCATCAATATGAAATACTTTTTTTAGCACATCATGATTCATAACTTCCTCACAATCACCAGCCTTCACTATGTTCCCGTCTTTTAAGGCAATGATATAGTCAGCAAAACGAGCGGCTTGGTTTAAATCATGAAGGACCATCACAATAGTACGTTGTTGTTCCATGTTTAAGTTTTGCAAGAGTTCCAAAATCTCTAGTTGATGATGCATATCTAAATAGGTTGTAGGTTCATCAAGGAAAAGCATCTCTGTTTCTTGTGCAAGAGCCATTGCAATCCAAGCACGTTGACGTTGTCCTCCTGACAATGCATCTACTGTATGGAATTGAAAATCTTTTATACCCGTAACTTCAAGTGCCCAATTCATGACCTCATAATCTTTTTTCGTTAGACGTCCAAAGCCTTTTTGATAAGGAAAACGACCATAGGATACAAGTTCCCCTACAGTTAAACCGCTCGTACTTTCGGGTGATTGTGGAAGAACTGCTAATTTTTTAGCGAGTATCTTGGTATTTTCTTTTGAGATATTTTTGCCATCTAATATGACTGCTCCAGATCGATACGAAATAATACGAGTGATCGCTTTCAAAAGTGTAGATTTTCCACAACCATTAGAACCGATAATGGTGGTGATTTTTTTATCTGGAATTTGTATATTGAGATCTTTCACAATGATACGTTCACCATAGCTAATATTTAAGTTATCTGTGTATAGGCGAACCAATATAAAACCTCCATTTCTTTGTCAAATAGATGATAATGATTATCAATTTCATCATAACTATAAAGTGAACTTTTTTCCATGTCAATCATTATTTTGGTTGTAATAACCAAAGGAAAAGCATATGATGTAATCGATAATGATTATCAATCGCATTTTTATTATATAGGAGTGAACAGGAATGGAACAGCAAGAAATATTTGATATGACAGTGATTGGAGGAGGACCAGCAGGTCTGTACTCTTCTTTTTATAGTGGACTTAGGGAAATGAAAACAAAGTTAATTGAGTATCAACCACAATTAGGCGGGAAAATACATGTATACCCAGAAAAAATGATTTGGGACGTTGGAGGGCAAACGCCAATTCCAGGGGCAAAGTTAATGGAACAGCTAGTAGAGCAGGGATTAACATTTAATCCAACTGTCGTCTTAAACGAAAAAGTGGAATCCATTACACGTAATGAAGATGGTATCTTTGTATTACAAGCAACTTCCGGTCAAAAACATTATTCAAGGACTGTCATCGTTGCTGTTGGCAGTGGAATACTGAAGCCTCAAAAATTAGAGATCGAAGGGGCAGAAAAATTCGAAGTGTCTAATTTACATTACACAGTGAAGTCTTTAAAGCGCTTCAAAAATAAAACAGTGCTTATTTCAGGTGGGGGGAATTCTGCCATAGATTGGGCAAATGAATTAGAGCCAATTGCTAAAAAGGTGTACCTAACATATAGAAAAGATGCTTTAACAGGTCATGAAGCACAAGTAACGCAACTTATAAATAGTTCTGTGGTTTGTTTTTTTCATACATCGATTCGAAAGTTAATAGCTAGTGCAAATCATGAAGTCGTAGAACGAGTTGAATTGATTAATGGAGAAACAGGAGAAGTTACGTATTTGCCAGTAGATGAAATAATTATTAATCATGGTTATGAACGCGATGCAACATTACTGGAAAACAGTGATTTACATATTGAAATGACGGAAAATTATTATATTGCAGGTAATGCTAATAGTGAATCATCAATAGGAGGGCTTTATGCTGCTGGGGACATTTTAAAGCACGATGGTAAATTGCATTTAATAGCTGGTGCTTTTCAAGATGCTGCGAATGCAGTAAACAAAGCCAAACAGTTTATCGAGCCAGACGCAAATAAAGTCGGAATGATCTCTTCGCATAATGATATTTTCAAACAGCGAAATCGAGAATTAGTGAAACAGATGATGAGATAAAGGAAATCCATTGTTTCAATGTAGCATCGTACTCAAGTGCTCCTATCTTTTGAGGTTTTTTGCTTCAATTAAACTGTGTCATCCGAATGAGAGTATCTCAGCAACACTTTTGTCTTCCTTCTAAAATTATTGCAAATGGCACATACTACCCTTTAGTTAGTGAACTAAAGGACGTGAATATATGGAACTATCACAGTTCATTGCAGCGTTTGTGGTTGGTGGTTTGATCTGTGTGATTGGTCAATTAATGATGGATCTGACGTCATTAACTCCAGCACATATTCTAAGTATTTTGGTTGTAGCAGGTGCTATATTAGACGGAATTGGTTTATATGAACCACTTATTGATTTTGCTGGAGCGGGCGCCTCTATACCTATCACAAGCTTTGGGAATGCTCTTGTACACGGAGCTTTAGAAGAGGTAAAACAGGTCGGATTAATTGGTGTGTTATCTGGTATTTTTCAGATTACGAGTGCGGGAATTTCGGCAGCGATTATATTTGGATTTTTGACTTCTTTGATTTTCCGCCCAAAAGGTTAATAAGATGAAGAAACGACAAGTAATCTTAATTACAGATGGAGATCAAGTTGCTCAGCAAGCAATAGAAATAGCAGCAAAGAAAGTAGGGGGGAGATGTATTTCCCGTTCCGCTGGCAATCCTACTTTGTTATCAGGTGAAGAAATCGTTCAATTGGTTTTATCTGCTGACCATGATCCTGTATTGGTAATGTTTGATGATTGTGGAGCCAATTATGAAGGAAAAGGCGAGCAGGCTTTACGATATGTTGCTTCGCATTCCTTTATAGATGTGATTGGGGCAATTGCTGTTGCTTCCAATTCACGAAGCAAGCATGGTACTCCTGTGCACATGGCGCTAGATTGGAATGGAAATATTATTAGCGATGGGGTAGGCAAAGAGGGCTGTCCCAAACATACCGATCATCTCCGAATTTTTGGTGATACAGTAGAAATCTTAAATGAAGTTCAAGTACCGATCATTGTGGGAATTGGAGATATAGGGAAAATGCAGGAACATGATATGGCAGAAATGGGTGCTCCCGTTACGACCAAAGCAGTAAAATTGATTTTGCAAATGAACCGCCAACATCGAAATGCAGCAAAGCAAGAGAGACGCGATAAGTAGTATGGCGTCTTTTTTTATAGGACCCTCTTTTATTTCAAAAATGCATGCTATATAGTATAGAAAATATAATAGAAGATATGAGGAGAGGAAAAGCCATATGTATCTCCACGGGAATAGCAGAAGAAATGAACAAGGTCATTTGGAAATCGGTGGTTGTGACACAGTAGAATTGGCAGCTCAGTATGGTACTCCTCTTTATGTGATGGACGAACAGCTCATTCGTCAGCATATGAGAGAATTAGTAGTAGCATTTCAGGAAACAGGACTTAAACACCGGATTGCATATGCTAGCAAAGCTTTCTTGAGTTTGGCGATGGCACGAATTGTTGAGGAAGAGGGTCTGATGCTGGATGTCGTATCAGATGGAGAGCTTCATACAGCTTTACAGGCAGGATTTCCAAGTGAGAATATCTATTTTCACGGCAATAATAAATCTCCTTTCGAGCTAGAGTTCGCACTAGAAAAAGAGATTGGTTGCTTCATTGTCGATAACTTTACAGAATTAGAGATGCTGTCTTCTCTAACGGAACAAAGAGGACAGTCTACCAAGGTACTTCTTCGTGTATCTCCTGGAGTTGAGGCGCATACACACGCGTATATTCAAACAGGACAGGAAGATTCCAAATTTGGGTTTGACCTAGTGAGTGGTCAAGTAGAAAAAGCGGTACTATTGGCACAAGAGGCCCCTTATCTAGATTTTCTAGGCTTTCATATTCATATCGGATCTCAGATCTTTGAGATGAAAGCATTTGACCTAGCGATACAAAAAATGGCGGACTTCATCCGATATATCAGTGAGAAACACCAAATCTCCATTCGTGTGCTAAATGTGGGAGGAGGTTTTGGGATTCGTTATGAGTCTGATGACCAACCATTGACCAATCGAGAATACCTCCTTACATTGGCTAAGTTTATTAAACAACATTTTACGCACGAGATTCCAGAGATTTGGGTTGAACCAGGTCGTCGCATTGTAGGAGAGGCAGGGACCACACTGTATACTGTTGGTGCGATCAAAGAGATTCCAGGAATTCGTAAATATGTTTCGGTAGATGGGGGGATGGCAGATAACCCTCGCCCTGCACTTTATCAGGCCAAATATGAAGCGATGTTGGCGAATCGTGCCTTTGAAGAACCATCAGAAATCGTTTCGATCGCAGGGAAAGCATGTGAGAGCGGAGACATGCTAATTTGGGATCTCCAGTTGCCGCCTGTTAAGACGAATGACTTATTGGCTGTATCCTGTACAGGTGCCTATAATTACTCGATGGCAAGCAATTATAATCGATTACGTCGTCCCGCTGTGGTACTTGTGCAAAATGGGCAAGCGGATGTGATCGTGGAACGTGAAAGTTTTGATGATTTGATTCAACAGGATCGTATTCCTAATCGTTTGATGAAAAAGGAAGAGGTTTCTCTATAGATAAACCCCCAGTTCTAGGTCGAACTGGGGGTTTTCATTTGACTTAATTTGCTTTGGAGTTTGTCTCAAGTAGGTTAATCACATAAGCCAATGCTTGATCACTGTTATAACTTTGCATATTCTCTATGTATTTTTTTCGATTATGGTAAAGGTGTTGGAGTTTATTTAAAAATCGATCTGGCGTAAGCTGTTCTTCTTCTAATAATTCACAAAAACCTTGCTTCTCAAACGAGCGAGAGTTAAGGATTTGATCCCCACGGCTAGCTGCAGCTGACAGAGGGATGAGCAACATCGGTTTACGTAAAGAAAGGAATTCAAAAATAGAGTTAGAACCTGCACGAGACACGATTAAGTCTGCCAGAGCAAGTAGATCAGGTAGTTCTTCAGATACATATTCCAACTGAAAATATCCTGGACGTTCTGATGCGGGATCTAGATTTCCTTTTCCACAAAGATGAATGATTTGATATTGCGTAAGAAGAGTAGAGAGATTTTCTCGAATTAATTGATTAATTTTTTGTGAGCCAAGACTCCCACCCATAATGAGAAGAACCGGAAGATTGCCAGTAAACCCACAAAATGCTCGACCTTTCTCTGCATCACCCTTTTTCAGTTCTTTGCGAATGATGGCACCAACATAATCCCCTTTGCCACCTTTGATCAGTTTTTCGGTTTCTGGAAAGGTGACACAAACCTTATTTGCAAATGGAATTGCCAATTTATTTGCCAAACCAGGAGTAATATCCGATTCATGGATAATGACCGGAACACGATTCATTTTTCCGGCTAAGACAACTGGAACAGAAACAAACCCACCTTTAGAAAAAATGATATTGGGTTTTTCCCGTCGGATAATACGATGCGCTTGAAAAACGCCTTTTAAGACACGGAAGGGATCGCTAAAGTTTTTCCAATCGAAATAACGTCGTAATTTCCCAGTTGAAATACTCTCGTAAGGAACATTTTCTAATTGCGAAATCAGTTGTTTTTCAATACCATCAGCTGATCCGATGTAACAGGTTTCCCAGCCCTTTTGTTGAAATTCTGGGATTAAAGCAAGGTTTACCGTTACATGTCCTGCAGTTCCACCACCGGTAAATAAGATTTTTTTGGTCAAAATGCCAACTCCTCATTTTAAACATTGTCACATACATTATATTCTGCCATGATTCCCTATGAAGAGAAAAGAGGTAGGATTTCTTGAACTTATATGAAAGATTCTAATACGAAGAGATCGAAATGGTTTTTGCTTAAAATCAAACTCTTTTTAGCCTAACTCTTTCTTTGTGGACAGTTTGTAGCAATTTTTCCTAGTATCTCCCCCAATCAAACGTTTGTGCTAAAATGGGTAGGGTTTATTGTTCGGGAACTTTCCATAATTGGAAGGAGGTACGAAATGAAAAAACATGCATGGCTACGCGGTTGGGCAATTTTGACTGCAATTGGTGCCTATATTATGGTGATCATTGGAGCAATCGTTTCCAAAACCGAATCGGGTAGAGGATGTGGAGGATCTTGGCCATTTTGTCATGGGCAGTTGATTCCAGACTCGTTACCAATTGAAACGGTAATTGAATACAGCCATCGGATCATCTCCGCAGGTGTTGGGATTCTGATCTTGATCCTAGTAGTTAGTTGCTTTTGGCTATATCGCCATGACTATCGAGTCAAGCTATTTGCCTTTATGAGTGTCTTTTTTGTAGCGTTTCAAGGTGGATTAGGCGCGCTTACTGTTGTCTTTGAAGGCACTTTAGCAAAGAATGCGTTTTTAGCGCTTCATTTTGGTTTTTCGCTCATTTCCTTTACTAGTGTCGTTTTGTTGACGATTCGACTTTACCAATTAAAAAAAGGATCATCTTCTGCTTCTATTACTCGAGGATCTGGATTGCGTAAGGGACTCTGGTGGTTGGCTACTTATACTTATTTGGTAGTCTACACAGGAGCCTATGTTCGCCACACAGAATCAGGAATGGGTTGTGGATATAACTTCCCAGGGTGTGGTGGGATTTGGACACCTAGCTTTACCGATATAGGTGGTATTCATATGATGCACCGATATGCGGGAATTAGCTTATGGTTTGTGACCGTACTTCTCTTGATAGCAGTTTATCGATCTTATCGTTCAGATCGCCAAATAATGAAAGGTGCTTGGTGGGCAATGATTTTGATCACCCTTCAAGCAATCAGTGGAATTATCACGGTCTATACTGGAGGTGTATTGGTAGCTGCTCTGATCCATACGACGATTATTTCGTTCTACTTTACGGCAATCTGTTATTTGATTATGGTAGTTGGATCAGCAAAATCAAGAAAACAACCAGTTAACAAAGTAGACTCTAGCCATTCCGAAGCATAATCTGTTCTAGAGAAAAACAGGATTTTAATTGGATGATATGGAAAGGATTCTCTCAGATATAGAGAATCCTTTTTTCTACATAAGAAAGCAGGGGCGAGTTTGGAATTACAGATAAAATTGGACAAATTTGAGGGACCGTTGGATCTCCTTTTACATCTAATTGATCAAGCAGAGGTAGATATTTATCAGATTTCTATCTCTGAAATTACAGATCAATATATGAAAGTGATCTCAGAAGCACAAGAGCTGCGATTGGAGATCGCAAGTGAGTTTTTAGTGATGGCAGCTACTCTTTTGGCAATGAAAAGCCGCATGTTGTTACCTCGAACCCAGACGAAGGAGGAGGAAAGCGAAGAGTGGCAGGAAGAATGGGCAGATCCAAGGGAAGAGTTGATTGATCGATTATTGGAATATAAGCGGTACAAACGATTAGGAGAAGTGTTGCGAGCGAAAGAAGAGGAACGAAGCCAAATTTTTACGAGGATGCCAGCAGATCTGACTTCTTTTGCCCCTCCTACTAATCCGTTAAAAGGAATTACTCCCGACGATCTATTTCAGGTATTTATTCAAGCACTCCAAGATCAGCCAGAAGAAGAACCAGATGAGCCGTTTACCAATATGCAGAGAGAAGAGATTTCTGTGAGTGCGAGAATGGAGGAGATTTATCAGGATCTGGTGGAAAAAGGAGAGTTAACGTTTGAATACCTTCTATCTACTTTTCGACTTACAAAGGAACGTATTATTGTCACATTTCTAGCACTCCTAGAATTGATGAAGCTGAAAAAAATTCGATGTATCCAACGGGATTTATTTCAAGATATCATAATCGAGCCATTCATAGAGGAGGGAACGCTCGGTGAATCATGAGAAGGAAGACCCAAAACAAATCAAAGCTGTTTTAGAAGGGCTTTTATTTGCAGCCGGAGAAGAAGGGCTTAGCTTACGGGAATTGGCTGAGATTGTGGAACTCCCAAAACAAGATGTAAAAATGCTTCTTCAAGAGATGCAGATGGAATGGAAACTAGACTTGCGTGGCATTCAATTGGTACAAGTAGCCAAAGTTTATCAACTAACCACATTACCAGAACATGCACGTTATTTTTCTAAACTAGCAGAAGCTCCTACTCGATCAGAGCTATCCCGTGCAGCAGTGGAGACCTTAGCGATTGTGGCATATCGTCAACCGATTACACGAATCGAAATAGAAGAGATACGCGGTGTTAAAAGTGATAGGACATTAGGACAATTACAACGAAAAGGCTTGATCCGTGAAATAGGACGAGCAGAGGGACCGGGTCGTCCTATCCTATTTGGGACAACCAAGGAATTTTTGGAGTATTTTGGGCTAAATCGTTTAGAAGAGCTTCCAGCAGCAGACTCGATTTTCCATTGGCAAGAATGGGAAGAAGACCGCCAGGACTTGTCAAAACGATTGGGAATGGATGTAGTGTTACCTGTTGAAGAACCGACCGACGAAACAGAACAGGTGGTTATATCTGAAGAACAAGATTTGGTTTCGAAGTCCTAATAGATGAACTACTATTGTTAGATAAAAAAACGTGTAACAATATTGTACGAGACATTAGTATAAGAAGCAGGTTCCTAGATCAAAATACCAGGTATTGGAAGGTGGCTTTCGATGACATGGATTTGGATCTTATTAGGAGTATTGCTTCTTTTTTTTGTGATCATGGTGATCCTCTTGTTGTCTCCGCTTCGTATAGAGATAGATTACCAACGTAAAGCAAAAGATGATAATGGAAATGTACGATTGTCTATCTGGAAGGGATTGATTGGTTATCGTTTTAAAATTCCTAGTATAGATTATCAAGGACTAGACAACGGAGTAAAGGTAACTTCTCAATCTAAATCGACAAAAACAGCTCCAGAAGTGTTTGAAAAGAAGTCTGATGTAACAATTACCAAAACAACTTTAGAAAAGTTGCAAGACTGCTATCACTATATGTTAGATAACATTTCCTATTTTCATCAATTATTGCGTTCCTTTTTTCGCCATGTGGAATGTCAAAAGTTTCTCTGGGCAACACTAATTGGTACAGGAGATGCAGCAGAAGCAGGTGTTTTGACTGGACTCGGATGGGCTGTCAAGACGACCATTACTGGTTTTTTTGCAGGGTATATCCAGTGGAAAGAAGCTCCCGAATTAGAAGTGTTTCCTGACTATCATCGGTCTATTTTGGAAACGCGCTTTCATAGCATATTTCAGTTTCGTATTGGACACGCTATCATACTGATCCTACGAATTTATCTTAGGATTCGAAAAGGGAGGTCGAGACAACCATGTCAAACTCAGAACATCCCATTCAAGGCATGATGCAAACAGCAATGGAAAACCTTCGGTATATGGTGGATGTGAATACTATTGTTGGAGAACCAGTCGAAACTCCAGATGGTAGCCATGTCATCATTCCGGTCTCCAAGGTTGGTTTCGGTTATGCCGCTGGTGGTAGTGAGTTCGGTGCAGGTCATCCCGAACCTGTAAATGAACCTCATAAAGAAAAGCATTTCCCATTTGGTGGAGGTGCTGGTGGTGGGGTCTCTATTACACCAGTTGCATTTATCGTGGTAGGAGATCAAGGCATTCGCTTAATGAATACCGAAGGTCAAAATCATCTGTTTGATCGTCTGATTGATATCGGTACGGATATGGTAAACAGGATGGGGAAGAAAAAGGATAGCAAGTCTGTAGCACAACCTCCTGTAGTACAACCACCTGTAGTACAACCACCTGTAGTACAACCGACCATTGTACAAACACCTCCACCCGATACAACTAATCAGTCCTTGTAAGAAACAAGCCCTTCATCCAGAAATGGATCAGAAGGGCTTGTTTTTGCTTGTCCGCATACATCCCATTTGTTTCGCATATATTGGAACAAATCAAGCGTGGGCGGTGAGTACTACGTGAAAAAAAGAACTATTTCCCTATATTTGATTATGATTTTGTTTGTAAATTCACTTCCTGTACAAGCAACTCCTATAGAAGATTCAGCTATGTCTTCAGTTCTTATGGATGTTCAAACAGGACGAGTCTTATATGGTAAAAACGAAGAAAAAGAGATGAAAATTGCAAGTTTGACCAAGATTATGACCGCAATTGTCGCTATTGAAAAAGGAGACTTGAGACAAATTGTAAAAATAAGCCCCAATGCTGTTGGAGTAGAAGGATCCTCGATCTATTTGAAACAGGGAGATCAGGTTTCTTTAGAGACACTTCTATATGGACTAATGTTACGGTCGGGTAATGATGCTGCAACTGCAATTGCAGAATTTATAGGAGGGTCTGTAGAAGGATTTGTTCTTCTAATGAACGAAAAGGCGCAAATATTAGGACTTGAACACACCAACTTTGAAAATCCAAGTGGACTTGATTCACCTAAACATTATTCTAGCGCTAAAGATTTAGCTACACTTACTCGTTATGCATTGCAAAATCAGATATTTCGTCAAATTGTGAGTACGGAAGTAAAAGATGTATCTTTCCCTGGAGAAGAGTGGAAAAGACGTTTTTATAATAAAAACAAGATGCTCAAACTGTATCCATATGCTGATGGAGTTAAGACTGGATTTACGAAGCAAGCACGTCGTACACTGGTTTCTTCCGCTACTAAAGATGGCAGACAATTGGTTGCAGTCACTTTAAATGATGGGGATGATTGGCAGGATCATATCAACATGTTTGAGTATGGATTCAACCAATTTGAACAAGAAACTCTCTTATTAAAGGGACAAGTAGTTCAGAAGACGGAACAGAAAAATCGGCAAGGTCAATCGCTGTATTTATCAACATCACAAGAGTTTCATTTCCCTCTAACGAAAGAAGAAAAGGAAATGGAGTTAATGGTAGAGCCTGTTATCACTATGCCTCTAGAGCGAATAAAAGGGGAGAAGGAAACGGTGGGAGTAGCTCGCATTAAGCTAAAAGATAAAGTGTTGGGAACGGTTCCATTAGTTGGGGAGTATCGCAAAGAAAAATCTATTGTATCGGAATGGAAAAAAGTGCTTGACTATTTAGTAGGACAGGGTAAGTCATCATGATGCACTACATTTGGCTTGGCATGATTGTGAGTGGAGTAGTTGCAGCTATTTTGCAAGGAAGAGTCGAAGTGATTACCAGTGCTGCTCTTACAGGAGCCAAGGACGCAGTAGCTGTCTGTATCGGTCTGATTAGTATCCTAGTCTTTTGGCTTGGTATGATGAAAATTGCACAAGATGCGGGTCTCCTTGATAAATTAGCTAAAGTATTGGGCCCCGTAGCAAAATTTCTTTTTCCAGGAGTTCCAGAGAAACACCCAGCAATGGGCTATATTTTGTCCAATATGAGTGCCAATTTATTTGGACTTGGCAATGCAGCTACACCAATGGGACTAAAGGCAATGGAAGAACTACAAAAGCTAAACGATAATAAAGGTACTGCAACTCCGGCTATGTGTACCTTACTGGCGCTGAATACATCAGGATTGACTTTGATCCCTACCACCATTATTGGGATTCGTATGAAGTATGAATCAACTAATCCTACAGATATAATCGGACCAACCCTACTTGCAACCATGGTAGCTACTGGCTTTGCCATTTTACTAGATCGGTATTATCGTTATCGGCATCTGAAAAGTAAGAAAACATAGGAAGGTAATGAAGGAGGGAGAGTATCAATGTATCAATGGATTTCCACTATATCAGGCTGGATGATCCCCGCCATTATTGTACTCATCCCGCTGTATGCTATTTTTCGTAAAATTCCCGTATATGATAGTTTTGTAGAGGGAGCCAAGGAAGGCTTTCCCACAGCAATCCAATTGATCCCTCATCTAGTGGGAATGATGGTAGCTGTTGCTATCTTCCGAGACTCAGGTGCCTTGAAGTTATTTTTACAACTTTTAGAACCTCTAGCTACATGGCTCCACATTCCTAGTGAAGTCCTTCCGATTGGAATGTTACGTCCCATCTCTGGTACTGGATCGTTAGCTTTTGTGGAAAGTATTTTTCGAACATACGGACCAGATTCTTTTTTAGGGAAGGTAGCATCTACGATCCAGGCTAGTACCGATACCACATTATATGTACTAACTGTATATTTTGGAGCTGTAGGAATTCGCAACTCACTATATGCTCTGAAGGTAGGGCTTTGGGCAGATCTAATTGGTTTTGTTGCCTCCCTTATTATTTGCTCGCTTATATTCTAGAGTATCCCAGTTTCTATGATAGAGCTGGGATTTTTTGTGGAGAAAAACGAAGAGAAGTTAGTGTGAACCGTATTTTTCTCTAAGTAAATGAAAACCCTTCTTGTGAAAGCTTTCCCAAAAGCGTTAAGATGGCATATGAGGTGAACAAATGGAACGATTACAAAAAGTGCTTGCGCATGCAGGAGTTGCTTCGCGTCGTGCAGCAGAGCAAATGATTTTAGATGGTAAGGTACAAGTAAATAACACAGTAGTAAAAGAATTAGGAGTAAAAGTAGATCCTGAGAAAGATGTTATTTTGGTCAATGGCAAACCCATTACCAAAGAACAGAAACGAACTTTTATGTTTTTTAAACCACTGGGTGTTATTACCGCTATGTCCGACCCAGAAGGACGCCGTACGGTTGCTGATTTTTTTGAAGATGTACCAGAGCGGGTTTATCCTGTTGGTCGTTTAGACTATAATACCGATGGGCTTTTGATTATGACCAATGATGGTGAGATCGCTAAAAGAATGATGCATCCTCGCTATGAGATGAAAAAGACGTATTCTTTGGTAACCAGAGGAATTCCAAAGGAAGAAGAGTTAGATCGCCTACGTGCTGGAATTCGTTTAGAAGATGGGGTGACTGCTCCAGCGGAGATCGAAGTGATCTATCGAGATCGGGTAAAAGAAGAAGCGAAAATCGAGATTACGATCCATGAAGGTCGAAATCGTCAAGTTCGGAGAATGTTTGAGCGGATTGGATACCCTGTAAAGCGTCTACGTAGGATCCAAATCGGTTTCTTAACTTTAAAAGCGATGCGCAAAGGTCAGTACCGTGATTTGACAGATCGGGAGATGACACGGCTTTTGGAAGAATTGGGAATGTCGAATAAAGGCTAGGTTTATCGGATAGTCATGTGTAAATTGCTGGTTTTGGTCATGAAGTTTGCAAAATCAATGGCCAAAACCTACTATCTAGTAGACACACAAATGTCGAAACGGTGAAGATCAAGTGACAAATATCAGCAGATATAATAAGATGTGTAGTTTTGCGAAGAGATTGGGGGAGAGAGCATGCTGGAGGACACTAAATGTGAATGTGGTCACAATAACCCCGTTGGGACCATTCTCTGTGAATATTGTGGAAAGCCTTTAGAAGAAGAACCAACGCAATTTACGGATCGCGAGATGCGTTATGATGGAACAGCGAGAAAATCGCAGAAAGCGGTGAAAAGCCCTTTTGATCAGGTATGGACATTTTTTTCGTCTGTTAAAGTAGCAGTTACTTTGATCATCATAACTTTTGTTCTTTCGATTCTGGGGACGATCTATCCTTTAGAGAAGTTTATCCCCTCCACCTTTCCGGAAACATATTATCTCCAAACATATGGGTACTGGGGAGATCTTTTTTATCGTCTAGGTTTTACGAATATGTATAGTTCTTGGTGGTTTGTTGCGTTGCTTGCCATGATTGGTATATCACTAGTTGTTTGTAGCTTAGATCGTGTTGTACCACTATATAAAGCATTAAAAAATCAGAAAGTAAAGAAGAGCACCTCCTTTTTGGAAAGACAGCGTATTGCCTACACATATGAAGATTCGATTCCTTCTGAAAAAGTGGTATCGAAGTGGAAAGATGTCTTACAAAAGCAACGTTATCAAGTACATGTAGATGGTGAGAACCTGCTAGCAGAAAAAGGTCGGCTTAGCCGCTGGGGCCCTTATATCAATCATATTGGTTTAATTCTCTTCTTGTTTGCTATTGTCTTACGATACATACCAGGTTGGAATGTAGATGAGTATGTTTGGGTACGAGAAGGGGAGACCAAAAAAGTTCCTGGTACAAAGTACTATATCCATAATGAAAAAGCAGAGATTGAGTTCTATGATCCAAACGCTGCTAATGGACAAGCGGAGTTAAATGCGAATGATACTTCACAAGTGGTCAAAAAATATCGTACCACTGCGGTGATTTATGAAAAAGATCCCAAAACGGGTCAGCTCCAGGAAGCCAAACGGCACGCGATATTGGTCAATGAGCCTTTAGGATACAAAGGAACCAACCTCTATCAGTCGGATTTTCGTCAAAATCAATTAAAGGCGATTCAATTTGAAGTAGTAGACAAAAAGACAGGGCAAGTAGTTGGGACATTTACAAGTGATCTCTATGATCTAAAACCAAATCAAAAACAAGCGGTAGGAGATCGTCTTGAATCAGAAGTGTTAGAGTATTATCCAGAGTTTGAGATTGTAAATGGAACTCCTCAGACCAAAACACAGGAACCGAATAAACCAGCATTTATCTTCCGAATCTCGGAAAAAGGAACCGACTACCAAGAGGTTTCGTGGGTGATTTCTGGAGAACGTTTCCCAAATCCAGAAACCAATCGGTATGAAATCCAGTTAAAAGATTTTGAATTTGTCAATTCTAGTGGGTTGATGGTGCGTGTAGAGAAAAGCTGGCCGCTTTATCTGTTTGGCGGGACAATCTTTATGATCGGTTTGATCATGGGAAGCTATTTCCAACATCGTCGTATCTGGTTACAAGTGAAAGATGGAAAAATCTACTTTGGCGCCCATACCAATAAGAACTGGTATGGTTTGCGTAGGGATTTACAACAAATCAGTAATCAAATTGGACTCAATGTCGAATGGATCAAGAAAAGTTAATGCTTGAACGGGAGGGATAAACCATGGAACAATTGATGGAGAAGTTATTGGAAGGTACCTTTTTTCTCTATCTTTTATCCTCAATCGCTTTTGTGATCGGGATGACATCACAGAATGAAAATAAACGAACAAAGTGGGGAAAAGCAGGTATTACGATGGCAATCATAGGAGCAGTGATCCAAATCGCGTTTATCATTACTAGGATCATTATTGGTGGCCATTTTCCTACTAGTAACATGTTTGAATTTATTGCATTTCTCTGTTTTGCTTTAGTTATCGGGTTTATTGTATTGTTTTTTATTTATCGTTCCTATTTGCTAGGAGCTTTTGCTATGCCGATGGCAGTGATTCTACTAGCATATGCTTCGATTTTTCCGACCGAAGTGCAGCCACTAATTCCAGCACTTCAAAGTCATTGGTTATATATTCATGTGACTACAGCAGCAGTAGGACAAGGACTGTTTGGAGTAGCAGCAGTTTCGGGGATTATTTATTTGATTCGAAAAGTAGGTCATGAGAAAAAAGGGAAAAATGCTTTCTTTCTCGAAATAACTTTACTTGTGCTAGTTATGTTTCTTTCTTTTTCCGCATACTCTTACATCTTCCGCTCCATGGATTATAGAGTAGTTTATGCTCATGAAGTAGAAGGACAAGTAGTAGCAGAAGAGTATGAGCTTCCGCCGCTTATCAAACCAAATGCATCACAGTTGGTAGAAGGGGAACCTAAATTCTCTCCTATAGCGGAAGCGCCTTCGTGGATGGAAGGAAGCCAAGCAGGCAAAAAATTAAATTCTGTGATATGGGCAATCATCACAGGACTTCTGGTTTATGCGATCTATTTCCTTCTAGTGAGAAAGCCGATCCACCGTTTGCTAGCACCATTAGTAAGCAAAGTAGATGATGAATTGCTAGACGAGATCACTTATCGGGCGATCGCGATTGGATATCCTATCTTTACCTTAGGAGCCTTGATCTTTGCTATGATTTGGGCACATGAAGCCTGGGGGCGTTTCTGGGGATGGGATCCAAAAGAGACATGGGCCTTTATCACTTGGATGTTCTATAGCGCCTATCTCCATTTGCGCTTGTCTCGTGGTTGGCACGGTACTCGCTCGGCTTGGTTGGCAGTTGGAGGATTTACCATTATCATGATTAACTTGATTGTTGTAAATCTCATCATTTCGGGTCTGCACTCCTACGCATAAATCTATTACAATAAAATAAGAACAGCCCCGTGAGGTGAAACGATGGAAGGTCAAACAAACCAAAGTATTTTAGTAGTAGACGATGAAGATCGGATCCGTCGTCTTCTCCGGATGTACCTAGAGAGAGAAGGCTTTGTGATCGATGAAGCAGAGGATGGAGAAACTGCTTTAGAGAAGGCATTTAACGACGATTTTGATCTCATTTTGCTTGATTTGATGTTACCTGGAATGGATGGATTGGACGTCTGTGCAGAAATTCGTAAACAAAAGGCGACACCAATCATTATGTTAACTGCACGTGGAGAAGAAACTAATCGTGTAGAAGGATTTGAAGCAGGGACGGATGATTATGTAGTCAAACCGTTTAGTCCTCGTGAACTAGTTCACCGAGTAAAAGCTGTGTTGCGGCGTGCCTCAGCTACTGCTTTCTTAAATACGACGACGGAAACTCATAATGTGATTGTATTTTCTGAGCTGACAATCGATCATGATGCACATGAAGTTCGTGCAGGTGGTCAAACAATCCAATTGACACCAAAAGAGTATGAACTACTTCATTACCTTGCACTGTCTCCTGATAAGGTGTTTACACGTGAAACCCTCCTTCGGGATGTATGGAACTATGAATTTTTCGGAGATTTGCGTACGGTTGATACCCACGTAAAGCGTCTTCGAGAAAAGCTAAATCGTGCTTCTTCCGTCGCAGCGTCGATGATTACGACGGTTTGGGGAGTAGGATATAAGCTAGAGGTGCCAAAAGATTGATTTTACGAAGTGTGGTAGGCAAACTCTGGCTGACGATCATCATACTGGTTTCGCTCGTTCTTACTCTTTTGAGCCTTTTTTTTAAGTGAACAAGTAGAGAAGACATACCTAAAAGATCAGGGAGTCAGCTTAAAGCAATTAGCAGTAGATGTACAAGAGAAAATATCCAAATCTGGTTCAAACAATACAGAATATCTCAATATGGTCTACCAAATATCTCAAGCTTTTGATACCAATATCAGTATTATTAATCCGGATGGAACGCTACAAAATATCGGAAAGAACAAAACTGAAAATTCCCAGCTCACCAATGAGTTAAAGGGAAAAGTTGATCTAAAAAAGGTCCTCCAAGGCAACACGACCGAGGGCACGATCAAAGTAAGTATAGATGACGATGGACAGAGTTCCTCCATTCTTAAAAACAATGTTCAGTTTATAGCAGTTCCTTATCTAAAGGGAAAAGATAAAGATATTGCCGGTGCAATCCTTTTTTATCAAGCACAGGATCAACTAATTGAGCAAGATATCAAAAGTTGGATTTTTTACTCTGCTTTGATCGCGATTGCTCTCACAACGGTATTTGCTTTTTTCCTCTCTACCCGAATTACTCAACCGTTGATCCAGATCCAAAAGGCTGCTGATAAAATGTCGCATGGTGAATTGGAAACTAGGGTATTTGTTCGCTCTCATGAACGAGATGAGATTGCGGATCTAGGGCTCACATTTAACAGAATGGCAGCTCAGTTAGAAGAATCAATTAATCTGCTCTCCCATGAAAAAGAACAATTAACTAGTATCGTCCGCAGTATGATCGACGGGGTCATCTCCCTCAATGCACATGGGAAAGTGATCTTGACCAATCCACCTGCTGAGCGACTCCTGTCTCTGCATCGGAAGCAAGTAGAGGGCTTTCCTTATGCTAGCAATTCTTTGCCACCGAAATTACAACATATTTTTGAGACGGTAATGGACTCCGAAACAGAGCAGACAGGGGATGTAATGGAGGCAGGGCGTACTTGGGCCTTTGTTATGGCGCCGCTTTATGCACGCAATCATCTTCGTGGTGCTGTGGCTGTATTCCGGGATGTAACAGAGCAGCGCAAGTTGGATAAGCTACGCAAAGATTTTGTAGCGAATATCTCCCATGAACTTAGAACCCCTTTGTCGATGTTACAGGGCTACAGTGAGGCTCTATTAGATGATATTGCAGATACTCCAGAAGCTCGACGGGAGATAGCCCAAGTTATAAATGATGAATCTCTTCGAATGAGCCGCTTGGTTGCTGAATTACTTGATTTGGCCAAAATGGAATCTGGGAACATTGAACTCTCGCTATCCCGAATTTCGATGAAGCCTTATCTCACAAAAGTAGTAAGGAAATTTCAGAATCTGGCTAGAGAACAAGAGCTGGAAGTTACATTGGAGTTTCACGATCCGCTACCTGATACACTCTGGGATGAAGATAAAGTGGAGCAAATCTTGACCAACCTGATTGGTAATGCAATTCGACATACACCAAATGGTGGAAAGGTAACGCTTCGTACTTTTTGGGACCAATCCTATGTATATCTCGAGGTAGAAGATACTGGCACTGGAATTCCGGAAGAGGATGTACCGTTTGTTTTTGAACGTTTCTATAAAGCGGATAAAGCACGTACAAGAGATAACTCAAGCGGGACGGGACTTGGTCTTTCCATTGTGAAGCATTTGGTACAAGCACATGGAGGACTTGTCACTGTACGAAGCAAAGTAGGGGTAGGAACCACTTTCTCCGTACAATTACCCAAAGAGGCACCACGAACAGAGGACAGCGAAGAATTAATTGGATAAAATATATAATGTGATAAATTGCTACTTGTGTATGGATATTGCTGATTCAGTAAGAATAACGTAAAATAGTGAAGTTCAAAGAAGAACCGCCATTTTTTTGAGTGAGATGCTCAAAAGATGGCGGTTCTCTCTGTGAACAAAAGGAAATGATATAGGAAAGGATGTGATGAGTATGAGTCGCTTACGTGCCAGTCTCTATGTACTCATTGGCGCCTCTTTTTATGGAATGACGGGAGTAATTACGAAATTTGCTTATGGAGATGGGTACAACGCTTCTCAAGTAGCAGCTGGACAGGTTTTATTTGGAACATTGTTGCTTTGGATATTTGCATTTAGAGATTGGAAAGCAATACGGGATTATCCTAAAAAAAAATTATGGATTCTCATTATTAGTGGTGCTTTTCCAACATTGACAACGATTGTTTATTACATTGCAATTGAACGTTTAGGACCGTCTTTAGCAATTATTTTGTTATTCCAGTTTACTTGGATGGGTGTGGTGGTAGAGTCAGTACGAACCAAACAAGCACCATCTGCTTATAAATGGCTCTCTGTGTCTGTCATTTTAATCGGAACCTATTTTGCGGCTGGAATTCAGATCGGACAGTTAGATCGATTGGATCTCATCGGATTTTTATGTGGCCTTTTAGCTGCAATCGGTTATACAGGTTTCATATTTGCGAGTGGAAGCCTCGGACTTGGATTGCCACCTACCCTACGCGGAGCTTGGCTCAATACAGGAAGTCTTATGTTGATACTCGCTCTCTACTCCCCGACGGTTTATACAGATGGTGCCTTAATCGAGGGTCTTTGGAAATGGGGGCTGATCCTCGGGATTAGTGGTGCTTTTTTACCAAGTTTTCTTTTTACCAAAGCTATTCCTCACTTAGGTTCAGGAGTTGCATCTCTCCTAGGTTCTGTAGAACTTCCAGTTGCAATCCTTGCCGCTGCGTTGCTTTTACAAGAAGAAGTAAGTTTGTTCCGTTGGAGTGGAGTTGTAGTCATACTTTTTGGGATCTGGCTTGCCGAGTATAAATCAAAGTCACCTGAAAAACATTCTAGTAGAAAACCAGAACCAGAAGCGTGATTTGGTTCTGGTTTTCTTTACGGTCTTTATTAATTTCATTAATTGATTTCTCATGTTGTTGTTTCCCTTTAATAGTGAGTGACTGGTCGATAGCCTCTTTTCTCTAAGATATTGCCGTTACGTTTTGGTGCCTTTTTTGGGAACTGTAAATAATATCGAAAGCAATGCGAGGATAGCGAAAGCAACATTTGTTAGGATACCCGCAGATGCAGCCACTTCAACACTTTCTACAGCTGAGAAAGCACCATATACTGCTGCTGATAGAGCTACACCTATGGAACTACCAAGTGAGCTGGCCATTTTGTAAATTCCAGAAGCTTCCCCTATTTTTTCAGAAGGGGCATTCGATACTGCTGTATCGGTTGAGGGAGTTGCATACATACCGAGTCCGATTCCAAATAAAGCAAAACCAATGAATACGACGATGGTATAAGCGGCTCCCTGTAAAAAAGTAAACGCCATGATCCCGATCCCGATCGTGGTTATCAAAGAACCAACAATCATTGGCATTCTTGCGCCTGTGCGTTGTAATAATTTTTCCCCAACACGAATCATAGCAAGTACAGAAACTAAATATCCAAGTGATAACATACCAGATTGAAAAGCGGTAAAACCTCTTCCAACTTGTACATATGTATTCGCAACAACAAGAGTTCCTGCAACAGCATTTAACAAAAAGTTTGAAATGGTTGCTCCAGAATATGGTTTGTTTTGAAACAAGGAGAAATCAATAAATCTATTTGCGATTCCTTTTTCGATTTTAAAGAAAAGAACGGCTCCTATAATTGTAACTGCGATTAATCCTAATATAATGGGGTTTGTCCATCCAATATCTTGCCCTTGTGTAATAACGATATTGAATGCAAGTATGGTGATGAAAAATAATGCGAACCCAGTATAATCAAATCGATGAGTTTCGGTCTGAGTGCTTTTGCTTTCTGGAATGTCTTTGAGAAGTACCATTGCCAAAAGTGTAAATATAATGGAAAAGATAAATATCCATTTCCAGCCCATGTATGTTGCTATTGCACCACCTGCGAAAGAACAAACACCTGATCCGCCCCAAGATCCAATGGACCAGTAACTTAAGGCACGTTGTCTTTCTGACCCTTCAAAATAAGATTTTACTAATGCGATTGTCGCTGGCATGATACAAGCAGCAGACAGTCCTTGTATAACACGTCCAATTATCAATAGGACAGGCCCTTGTGCAAATATTAGACAAAGAGAGCCAATCACACTGAGCCATAATCCAAGATATGTAATTTTCTTTCGTCCAACTTTATCGGCTAATCCACCAGCCGCCACAATAAAAAGACCAGAGAACAACGCTGTTAAACTGATCGCAATATTAATAGTCCCTAATGAAATACCTAAATCAGATTGGACAGATGGAATTACGTTTACCATTGATTGTGCAAATAGCCAAAATGTAATAACACCAAACACAATCCCAATAATCATTTTATTTGTTCCTCTATAGTCTGTTTCCATTACTGTATCTCCTCCTTATTGCTTCTCTTATTTGATTGCTGTGATCATGCAAAATTATTGGGATGTTCTTTTATAACATGTTCTAGCGCCAAGAAACATCCTGAAAAATATTCCAATAACCAAAAAGAGCAGAAGTGAGACTTGCTTCTGGTTTTGCATCACGATCAGGGACATTAAGGCATTGCTTAATATAAGTGAGACCGTAAAAGACATGAAGAGGATGTTTGTAAGAAGAAGTGTAGGAAAGGGAGTATTTAGTATGGGAGTTTTGGTAAAAAGTTTTTCCGAACTAACTCCTGAATTGCAAGTATCAGCTAGTGGGAAAGGTGGCATGCTTGTTAGAAAGTTTCAGAACGGTTACCCAGTTCCTGAAGGTTCGTCGTGTTACAGCTATAGTAGTGAGAGAACTTGGTAACCCGGCAGTAGTCGGTGGGAATGCTACCACAAAGCTTAATATGGGAGATAGGGTAATCGTAGATGGAGGAAAAGGGATGGTTTATATAATGGAATGAAACAAAAAGGATCCTACTTGGATGATAGTTCTAAGTGGGATCCTTTTCATGATAGCCATCATTTCTGAGCCATTTGAATCTGTCTTACGCCTTCTTTACTTTGCTGTTTTACATAATGAATCCACGGAAGTAGGAAAAAGATACTCCCCATCGCGATTGCGATCAAAAGGTAGCTATTGCTAAAAGCTGTAAACTGAGTGGTATAAAGAGGATTCCAGTGATCCATTCTTTTCTCTAAAAAGTCGCCAATCAAGGCTGGTCCCATCGCATTGCCTAGGAAGTTACTCATACTAAAGAGTCCCATTCCCACACCGCTTCCGCCAGGAGGAAGGTTTTGCGATGTGTAGTTGCTAAGTGCCGATTGATTGCTAGAGAATCCAACGTAAACCAATAAGAAAAAGATAGCAGAGAAGATAGGAGAGACACCAACAAATGTAGAGAATAATAGATATCCAACTAGCATAAGTAGAGAACTCATACGGATAACAGTTGGACTCCCAAAGTGATCACTCCATTTTCCTGCAGTAGATCCCAAAAATGCTGAGAGGATTGCTCCAGGGAAGAGGACCAGACCGATTTCACTCTCAGGTAGGGAGTTTGCTTCTTCTAACATTAGTGGAAGTAAGAAAACTCCAATAGACATACACATAAATATGGCGAAACCCATTGCCAGAATGAGAACATAAGGACCGTGAGTAAAGAAGCGTGGATTGATAAAAGGATGGGTGATCCGTCGTGAGTGAAGCACAAAAAGAGTTCCTAACAAAATAAAACCAAGAAGTGCCCAGCTAGACCAGTTGATTCCTAAAAAGAGAGAGGAAATGGTAAGGGAGAATAAGGCTAGTCCTACTAGATCAAATGGTGCTGGACGTGTCTCTTCGTCTGGTAAGAGCTTGCGCATAATAGGCAAGCCCAGCAGGCTACCAACTGAGACAAAAAATAACATCGACCAACCAAAATATTCGGCAATAAATCCGCCTAAGACAGGTCCCATTGCAGAGCCAACGGCCACAGCAGATGAGATAAAACCAAGAGCATGTCCTCGATTTTTGGATTCAAAAAAACGAGTTGCGATAATCATGCCTAGTGCTGGGATGGCTCCAGCCCCACTTGCTTGGATTACTCTACCCACAATAACCATCCAAAACTGATTAGCACTGTATCCTACTAGAGAACCAGCTGCAAAAATAATTAATCCAATGGTGATAAGGCGCTTTACTGGATAGAGATCGGCAAGTTTTCCAAAAGTTGCTGTACTGATCGCGAAGGTCATCATATAGCCAACCACAATCCAACTTACTTCTGATGGCATGAGTTGAAACTCCATCGCGATATAAGGTAACGAAACGTTAAAAATGGAGCCGTTCATTACTGAGAAAAAAACGAGAAAACAATGGGTCAAGATCAAGGCGCGTTTTTCTTTTGTCATGCGATCCTCCTTAGTGTTAGTATGCAAAAAAACAACAAAGTGAACCCGCCACACTCGATACGTGGCGGGTTGAAATTTCGTATATCAAAACATTATAAGCGATGCATCTTATAATGGGCTAGTATCTTTTGTCTGTTTGGTTGCGGTTTACTAAACTTAGAATAACGGAGTGGATCTAGTTCCCTAAGAGAAGAGATTCTGCTTTTATTTTTCTAGGATTGTGGCACTTGTGGACGCATGACCAATTGACCCCAGATTGCTCCTTTTGGAGCCGTGACAATGGTATGGAGAACTTCTGCTAAGTACGTAGGATCTAATGCATAATCTTTTTTTGTGCCAAAGTCTGTCTTGATCGAACCTGGACAGAAGGTAGTCACTTTTACATGGTATGGTTTAAGCTCTTGAGTAAGTGCGTCGCTGAGTGCTTGTAAACCAAATTTAGATGCACAGTAACCTGCTCCTCGTGCAAAAGATTCTAACCCTGCAACGCTGGAAATATTAAGAATGTGACCCTGTGATTTTTTGAGATGGGGGATCGCGTACTTACATGTTAGGAACGCCCCTTTCAGGTTAACCTCATACATCTCATCAAATTGTTCTTCGGTTAGCTCTTCTACTGGTGCAAAATGTCCAAGACCAGCATTATTTACTAACAGATCAAGTCTCCCTGTCTTTTCTATTGCAAACTCGATGAGTCGTTGAACACTTTGGCCGTCTTTTAGATCAGTGGAAAATGGTAAAATTCCTTCTACTTCTGTTGCCAATTCTTCTAGTAGCTGTTGATTACGAGCTGTTGCAATGACGACAAATCCACCTTGTGCTAGCCTTTTGGCTGTCTCACGTCCTAAACCTCTGCTAGCACCAGTAACGATCGCTACTTGGGTCAAATGGTTTTCCTCCTAACAAAGTTTTTCTTTTGTATCTTTTCCCTATAGTTCAATCGATGTAACAGACGAAATCTTTTGCATACCAGCTATACTTTCACGAACAAACGTAGGAATCACATTATCTAAGTGTAATACCATGATCGCATCCCCACCAGATGCCATGCGCCCAACTTGCATGGTGGCGATATTGATATCATGTTCTCCTAAAACGGTTCCTACTTCCCCGATCATGCCAGGTTGATCATGGTGACGAATGTAGAGAAGATGTCCAGCTGGAACGACGTCAATTGCGTATCCGTTCATTTTAACGATCCGAGGTCCAAAGCCATTTAGCAAGGTTGCTGCAGCATCATTCTTCCCATTTTCTGTCGCGATTTCTACATGTATTAGTTGAGTGAAACCTTGACTCACGTTTTTCTTCTCTTCAATTAACTGAATTCCACGTTGTTTTGCAAGATGAGGGGCATTGACAAAATTAACATCAGCTAGATGATGCGATAAAGCTCCTTTTAATATGGTACGAGTTAGAGGAGAGGTGCTCATCTCGGCCAATTCTCCAGCATAAGTAATGCGGATTTTTTTGATTGCTCCAATAGAGGCTTGCGCTACAAAGGAACCTAGTTTCTCTGCAAGCTCTTGATATGGAGCTAGTTTTTCTTTTTGGTCTTTGGGAATCGATGGCAAGTTTACTGCATTACGGAATGGCTTGTCCTCTAAAACATTTAGTACCTCACCGATGACGTCGATCGCAACGTTCTCTTGTGCTTCTACTGTTGAAGCACCAAGATGAGGAGTCACGATAACTTGTGGAAGTTCAAATAATGGATGTTTGGGTGTTGGTGGTTCTACTTCAAAGACATCAAGAGCTGCCCCTGCTACTTTTCCGACTTGAATCGCTTCATAGAGTGCTTCTTCTTCAATAATTCCTCCACGTGCGCAGTTGAGAATTCGAACGCCATCTTTCATTTGGGAGAATACATCCCGATTGATGAGATGCCGAGTCTCTTTGGTGAGAGGAGTATGGACACTTAAGAAGTCTGCACAAGTGATTACTTCTTCCAAAGTTGCCTTCGTCACGCCTAGTTTTTCTGCTCGTTCTTCTGTTAAATAAGGGTCAAAAGCAACTACATTCATGTAGAATGCTTTTGCTTTTTGAGACAATTCAGCGCCAATTCGACCAAGTCCAAGAATGCCAAGTGTTTTTCCGTTTAACTCTACTCCGGTAAAATCTTTGCGTCTCCATTCCCCTTGAACGGTGGAGCGATATGCTTGAGGAATGTTCCGAGCTAGCGAGATCATCATTGCAAAGGTATGTTCTGCAGTAGAGATGGTATTACCATCTGGAGCGTTTAGGACAATAATTCCTTTTTCTGTGGCTGCCTCGATATCAATATTATCGACCCCTACCCCGGCACGTCCGACAACACGTAATTTTTTGGCATGCTCAAGGACTTCACGGGTAACTTTTGTCTGACTACGAACTAGAAGTGCATCAACATCTTGGATCATATAGAGGAGTTCCTCTGGTGTTAAATTTGTTTCGTAGATTACTTCGATGTTGGATGCCGATTGTAATGGGTCTAATCCTTGCTGACTTAATGGATCGGAAACAAGTATTTTATACATATTGGAACCATACCTCCTGAGCAGCTTGTACGCCTCTTCCGAAAATATTTTTTACACCTAAATCTGCTAGTCCCATCTCTAGAACACTAAGCATCGTAATGACATCTTGTGGATCACAGTAGCCCATATGTCCTAGGCGGAAGACTTTCCCTTTCAATTGTTGTTGTCCGCCTGCCACAATCATTTGCCGCTTCTTCATTGCATTTCGAAGGGCATCAGCTTCCCGTTGGGTTCCATCTCCTCGAATAGCTGTGACGGTTGGAGAAGCGATCTCATCTTCTGAAAGTAGTTCCAGCTTTAAAGCTTTTACCCCTTGCCGTGTCATCTTTTGAAGGAGACGATGGCGATCATAGACCGCTAGGAGTCCTTCTTCTTCTAACATCGTCAGTGCCTCTTTTGCCCCATAAAGGAGGGAGAGGGCTGGGGTATAAGGAGTAGTCTTCGCTTCTAGTTGTTTACGATAGGCAATGAGGTCTAGATAAAAGCGAGGGCTTGGATTTTCTTCTATTACATTCCAAGCTCGTTGGCTGACGGCCAGAAAGGCAAGCCCTGGTGGTAGCATCATCGCCTTTTGTGATCCCGTTACAACCACATCGACTTTCCACTCATCCATCGCAAATGGCACTGCTCCAAGGCTACTAACCGCATCCACTATAACCAGTGCATTGGAATGTTGGTGAATAACATTGCTTAATGCTTGAATATCATTTAGGATTCCTGTCGAGGTCTCACAATGAGTCAAGAAGACAGCACGTACATTTGGATGAGTAGCGAGAGCGTCCTGTAATTGACCCCTGGTACATGTTTGCCCCCACGGAATATCTAGTCGATGAATGGTGTATCCATAGCGTTCCGTAATTTTGGCAAAGCGATCGCCAAAGGAGCCTGTTACGACTACCAATGCTTCTTCTCCTGGAGCCAAACAGTTAACTACTGCAGCTTCCAGAGCAGAAGTACCACTCCCTGAAATCCAGAAAGGGTCTGTATGGGTACCAAAGACTGGTTTCAGTTTTTGAGATACCTCAACAAACAACTCTCCTGCTTCTTTGCTTCGATGTCCCATCATAGGTGCATTCATTGCATTAGCTACTCGCGGTGGGATCGGGGTTGGTCCTGGAATACGTAGATGAAATTTTTCTGCAAATGTCATGTTCGATTGCTCCTTTTGGATCAAATTGGAAAGATATACAAAAAAGCCTCTCGTCCCTCATCTGTTTCTAGGACAGATGAGGGGCGAGAGGCTCGCGGTGCCACCCTCAATATATTGCTCGTTCACACGAACAATCTTATGAAGTCATATGACTTCTCGAGATAACGGTTCGACCGAGTAAACCTACTATCATGGTGAGTTCAGCATACTGCTCCGGAGTGCTCCACTAGATTCAACTACCGATTCCCACCAACCATCGGCTCTCTAAAAGTTGCTTCTTCTAGTTTGGTTCCATCATTGTTTTGAGTTGTTTTTATTTTTATTCAAATTAACACGAAGATTATAGTCTGTCAATGAGTATTTTTTTATCTATAACAAAACGTTTGTCGTGAAAAATAATTTAAAGTTCGTGTTTTGAGGGGTTATTGATGATGAACAAGTTTTCTTGTTGTTTTTTAAAATGAAATACAGTATTTACATTATACTAAACGATTTGCTACATAGGAAAAAGGGAACCTAGGGAGAATAAATAACAAAAAGGGAGATCACCTTGTTCTCTTAGAAATGGAGTCTCATCATGACACAATTAATGATTCGTTTATTAGATGAAACAGATGCACAAGAATATTATCATCTACGTATGGAAGGGCTTCAAAATCATCCAGAGAATTTTGCGAAATCAGTTGATGAGTGGCAACAACGTGAGCTTACCGAAGTGGCAGAGGAGCTTGAGGAGAAAGATCCAAACTGGACTTGGGGAGCGTTTTTAGAAGGTGAGATGGTAGGGATTGTTACATTAGCCCGAAATACCAGTGAAAAGGAGAGTCATAAGGCTTGGATTAAATCGGTCTATGTCTCTCCCAAAGCACGAGGACAGCGATTGGGAGTAAAATTAGTAGAAACAACCGTTGAATTTGCCGAAAAGCATGAGGACTTATGGCAACTCTTTCTCGTGGTCGCCAAGAAAAATGATCCTGCTCGTACGTTATATGAAAAGATGGGATTTGAGGTAATTGGAGAGGCGCAACACTCTTTAAAAGTAGGAGAGCAATACATAGATGAATACATCATGCGTCGGGAATTGCATTTAGAACGCACCTCTTAGATCCTAGAGAGACATTTTTTACTTACAAAAAAACAGCTGGAGTTTTGCAAGAGAGGAACTCTTGTTTCCAACTGTTTTTCTGTCAAAAAGAATTATCCTTTGTAACGAGCTAGGCACTCATCATACAGTTTTGCTGCAAATTCAGCGTCTTTCCAACCTTCGATATGAGTCTCTTTGTTTTCCAAGTCTTTATAGACACGGAAGAAGTGAGCAATCTCTTTTAAGATGTGAGGTTGTACATCATCCAACGACTGAACATGATCAAAACGGGGATCATCACAAGGCACAGCGAGTAGTTTCTCATCTTGCCCTTTGTCATCAGACATGATCAGGACGCCGACAACACGGCTTTTGATGACACAACCAGGGAAAGTAGGGAAAGAAGTAAGGACGAGGATATCTAATGGATCTCCGTCTTCTGCGAGGGTTTTATCTAAGTAACCATATTCCGTTGGGTAGTGCATCGGAGAGTAAAGTACACGATCCAAGCGAAAAACACCTGCATCTTTGTCATACTCATACTTGTTTTGACTACCAGTAGGGATCTCTATAAAAGCATCCACCACGAGATTTTTGGACATGAGGAAGACCTCCTTGATATGTATAAACATTCGACTAAAAAGTCTCTTTCACATTGTATTCGGTTTCTGGTAGAATCGCAACAAAGTGCTATAGAGAGGGAGAAAAAATGACACATTCCATTTATCATATATCACCAGAATCGTTTTTGGACAAGTATTATCAAAATGAATTAAAAGATTCCCAACTCATTGATGTAAGAGAAACATACGAGTGGGATATGTATCATATTGATGGATTTCAGCTTATTCCATTAGGAGAACTACCAGATCGGCGTCGTGAGATCGATCGACACAAGAAGATCTATTTAGTTTGTGCACATGGGATTCGTAGCCTTCATGCGGCCAACTGGCTTTTGGAAAAAGGTTACCGAAATGTAGTTAATATTGATGGTGGTCTAGCCAAAGTAGAGATAGCAGCACAGGAAAGGGAAGAACGCGAGGAACAATAAGTATCCAAGGGGGATTAGATTGTTTTCCTTTCGATATGTGCGTGATTCGGCCTTAATCGATAATATTCACCAATTAAAAAGGCAAATAGAACAAGATTATAAATCAGATCCAGACGTTCTCGGACTTTTTTATGGTGGATCAATTGGTCGAGGGGATTTGCGAAAATACTCCGATGTGGATTTACGGGTTTTGGTGAAATCGGAGAGTTTGTCCCATTTTATTGAAACGAAACGAGAACGTACGATGCGTTGGGGGAATGTGTTGTTTTGGGAGGAGCAGTCTACAGAAGCTCCTTATACCAGTGCACATTATGACATTTTTATCAAAGTGGACTTATTTTATTATCGAATAAATGATATTATTGCATCTACATGGCTCTCAGAGATCGAAATTGTATTCGACCCTTGTAACCTTCTTAAACCAATCCAAGAAAAGTCCCAACATTGTGTTGTAAGTGTAACTAGAGAAGATTGGTACTTTTTTTGTACAAAATTTCTTGCTCATTTACATGAAACATACCGAAAATTACTGCAAGATCAATATTTGTATGCTATTTCTTGTATCGAAAAAATGAGTTGGATCATTGTATCAGGATGGTATTTAATAGCTGGAAAACAACCTAATTCTTATGGTGATTGGTCAAAATATGAAGGAGATCGATCTGCATTACAACCAGAACAGCTAAAAAAATTGTCTTCATGGACATGTAAACGAGATAAAAATCATATCTGGGCTATTGTACAGAACTTGCTCCCAGAGTTTTGTAAGATAGAAGAACAATTAGCTAAGCTCGCTAAGATAAAGGAGACGGATCGTCTGTGGATCTCCAAGGCGATTGCACTTGTGGAAAAGTCAGAGTAGAGAATATGGAACTGGAAAAAAGACATTTCGCTGTGATCGGTCTAATCGAGTTTACGAAAGAACAGAGAATGTAGATTTTTTAGAAAATCTATTTCATGAACGGAAAGTTATCTTTGGTTATAGCAGTCCGTTTGTTCTTGAGATATTGTCCTTTCAGATATGTGAGCTCTGTTTGGTTGAATTTCAGAGGGTTTAAGCACCGTTCTGATGTGTTTCAGACGGAGGAACATCCTTATCATAAAGACACTTTTATCAATACATATAATCGTTTAGAAAATTTGGATAAAGAATGATATTGTTACTCACTTGAACACTGCCAACGCTAAGAGGTGGGAGTATTCTCCGCTATAATAGATAAATATTACGATTCATATGCAAAAAATGGAGCAAATTGATGAATAAATTGGCTAGTTAGACTTTAAGCAAAAGGTCTTTCACTTGGATAGGGTTTGCGTTATTCTGTAATCGCAGGTTTTATATATTTTATAAATAAAATGATCATAAATTAGCTAATTACAGAGGAGAAACCCAATGAGTAATAACCAAACTTATCCAGTTCGAGTGGAGAAAGACTTTTTGGGAACCAAAGAAGTTCCAGCTGACGCTTTATATGGAATTCAGACCTTGCGTGCCGTAGAGAATTTCCCGATTACTGGTTACCAGATACATCCAGAGTTGCGGCGTGCCATCATTATGGTGAAAAAAGCAGCAGCTCTTGCCAATATGGAAGTAAAACAGCTAAATCCCATTTTGGGAGAAGCGATCGTACAAGCAGCTGATGAGATGATCGAAGGGAAGTACCTTGATCAATTTATTGTAGATCCAATTCAAGGTGGAGCAGGAACATCGATTAATATGAATGCCAACGAGATATTGGCAAATCGTGCGTTAGAGATTGTAGGGAAAGAAAAAGGGGACTATTTCCATTTAAGCCCCAACTCTCATGTAAACATGGCACAATCGACAAATGATGCTTTCCCTACTGCCATCCATATCGCAACACTTATCATGATCGAGAAATTACTTCAAACGATGCAATCCCTTTCCAATGCTTTTCAGAAGAAAGCAGATGAATTTGACCAAGTGATTAAAATGGGAAGGACCCACTTGCAAGATGGCGTACCAATCCGCCTAGGTCAAGAGTTTCAGGCATACCAAAAAGTGTTGGCACGTGATATCAAGCGTATTTCCGCAACCCGAGAACATCTATATGAAGTGAATATGGGGGCAACGGCTGTTGGCACTGGTCTCAATGCTGATCCACGCTATATTGAGTTAGTTGTTCAGCATTTGGCAGAGATTACAGAGCTTCCATTAGTGGGAGCAGAGAATCTTGTGGATGCAACACAAAATACGGATGCCTACACCGAGGTTTCTTCTGCGCTTAAAATTTGCATGATCAATATGTCCAAAATTGCCAATGATTTGCGTCTCATGGCTTCTGGACCACGAACAGGTCTGAATGAAATTCAATTACCTGCACGTCAACCTGGGTCGTCGATTATGCCAGGAAAAGTGAATCCCGTGATGTGCGAAGTGGTGAACCAAGTAGCTTTCCAAGTGATTGGAAACGATCATACCATTTCACTTGCATCAGAGGCAGGGCAATTAGAGCTCAACGTTATGGAACCAGTTCTTGTCTTTAACCTCTTGCAATCCTTAGAGATTATGAACAATGTCTTCCAAGTCTTCCAGAAGTATTGTCTAGAAGGAATGGAAGCGAACATCGCTATTTGTAGAGAGTATGTCGAAAAAAGCGTAGGAATCATTACTGCACTAAATCCACACCTAGGTTATGAGACCTCTGCTCGAATTGCTAGAGAGGCGATTGAAACAGGAAAATCGGTTCGGGAACTGTGTTTGATGTATGATGTATTATCAGCAGAAGAATTGGATCAGATACTGTATCCAGTCAAGATGACCACCCCTGGTATTGTCCAATTATCCTGATGTAAGAAAAGAAAAAGACTGCATCTTCTATTTGGTCTTAACCCCGTCAAGTAGACACTAGATAAAAGGCATCCTAAGCGGCGATCGCTTCCCGGAATTCCACTGGGGATCGGTCGCCAAGTTTTTTTTGGAAACGTTCCTTGTTGTAATATTCGATGAACTCAGCAATCATATTGCGTGCAGAAGTCTCATCTTTTGGTTCCTCTAAATAAAGTTTTTCTGTCTTTAGATGGGAGAAAAAGGACTCTATACAGGCATTGTCAAAGCAATTTCCCCTCCGCGAGTGGCTTCCAATGAAGCCACGTTTTTTTAACAATGCCGCATATTGTTTGGACGTATACTGGAATCCTTGATCAGAGTGAAGAAGAGTTCCATCCCCTGTTTCTAAGCGATAAACAGTGTCTAACACTAGTTGGAGATCGTTTCTCGAAGAAAGTTCCCACGCAATAATTTCATTATTAAATAGATCTGTTACAGCGGATAGATAGACAAAATGGTCTCCAATTCGTACATACGTGATATCCGTTGCAAGCTTTTGTCTGGGAGCCTCTGCATAAAAATTACGAGCCAGTATGTTAGAGAACACAATGGATGGCTTACGCCCCATAAAGGGGCGTTTTTTGCGGATAACGGATCGAATACCGAGTTCACGCATTAATCTACGTACTTTCTTATGATTCACCACTATTCCTTCCCTACGTAGAGCAGTTCGCATACGAAAGTAACCGTAGTATGGACGGAGTCTGTGAATTGCTAATATATGCTCTTTTAAGTTTGCATCATTCGAGCTACGTCCGGCGCGTTGTATGTATTTTTTCCATTTGTAATATCCTGCACGTGAAACCTTCGCAATCTTGCAAAGTTGCGTAATGGTATATTGTTTGGAAAGCTCCTCAATGATTACAAATCGTTGTCCTTTTTCCAAGATCCCTCCCCGTGTAGATTTGGATTGAGCTTTTTTAGATATTCTACTTGGGCCTTTAGATAAGCGTTTTCCTCCTCAAGACTATTAAAATGTTTCTTAATCCAGCGACCTCGATAATCTTCAAACGACTCACCAGCTTTATACTTTTCGACCCAATTTTGAATTTGAGTTCGACTTCTGATCCCGAGTTTCCTTTGTATTTCACTATAAGGCATCTCCTCTTCTAAGAAGAGGCGCACTGCCTCCTTTTTTGTTTCTTCCGAATATCTTCTAAACTTTTGTCCTTTCTTAGCGGACATAAAAATCCCCTCCGGTTATAGCAGTGTCTATGAGAACATGTTAACATGTTCTCTTTTTTCACTGTCTACCGTAAGGGGATAATACCAATTTCTAGTAGAAGTGCAGTCTTTTTCTTTCTTTTGTTATTCTGGAGGATTATGAGTTCATTGCAGGTATATAAGGTGTATCTAAATATAGGGAAAAACAGATGATCCAGACTAATGCAAATACTCCTAGGATGATCCAATGCGTTCGTTGATAAGAATTCCAAAAGGTAGGTTTTTGAAACAGATGATCAAAATAGAGAAATGTACTAGTTACCAAGATGCTAAAAATGAAGGCAATGACATAATGACTATTCCAAAGAGCCCAAAGACATAGGAGGAAGTGTGCTCCAATATAACTAGGTTTTCGGAGTGTCGTATCTGCGATTTTATTGGTCAGCCATTCAAAAAGAAGGGAAAACGGGAGAGCGAGGAAAAATGCTCCAACAAAGTTTCCTAGCGAGTAACCAGTAAACAGAAATGGAAATACGTTGGAGAAAACATACTCTGTTGCGATAAAGGATAAAAAGAAAAACGTGATCACGACACTAGTAATGCTACTATAGAGTGATGCAAGAAACTTACGTTTAAACATGAAAGCTTGTCCGCCTTTCACAGAGTATTTATGTTATATATCCACGTTTAGTTTAACATAAGGTTACACGCTGTTAGCCTCTTACTTTTATGATGTATTTCTTTGGTTTGGTATCTAATATCTTCTTCACAGTGGGGTGCATCTGAAAAAAGCTACCAACCTGGAGGTTAGTAGCTTTTTAGGCAACGTATGTAGTTGCTTTTGATTACTCTTCTACTTTAATTGAATCAGTAGGGCAACCCTCTTGAGCGTCCCGAACATCATCATGGAATTCTTCTGGAACATCTGCAGTTGCAGTGTTGTCATCCAGAATTACGTAAGCGATGCCGTCATCATCATAATCATATACATCAGGAGCGGTAGCTCCGCAAGCACCACAAGCGATGCAAGTATCTTTGTCTACCCAAGTACGCATGAGTAATCTCCTCCCGTAACTTTCAAAGAAACCTCTTCAATTTGTATATTTCTCTTCCAAAACCCATTGTAGAACGATTCTAAATGGAATGCAAGGAGGCATCTTTCCATTTGATAATCTAATCAGACTTACGTTGACCTATTTCGTCTATTTTATGCAATTAGATTGACATACGATTCAACACATTTCTATTTAAGATTTGCGAACGGGAATTCTCCCCATTTCAATGGGGTAGATGAAAGGGAGCATTGCTCGGTATCCCCCTTGTGGGGATGCTTAGAGCAATTTATTTTTTGCACTTTCCTCCTACTATATGTAATATAATTTTCCTTATATGTTACTATATTTACCCTATTTTTTTACACTATATGTATGAGTAAAAACACTGTAAAACACGCTAGGACTTGCGTGTATAATGTCAACTACCACATGGTATGGTCGGTGAAGTATCGTAGAGCCGTACTGGATCAAGAGATTGAAACGTATCTAAAAGTTATTTTTCAAGAGATTGCGGAGGAGAAAGGGTTTGAAGTAGCTATGATGGAGGTGGGAGAGCAAGACCACGTCCATGTCTTTGCTTCTGCTCATCCTAAAGTAGCTCCATCATACATTGTGAAAATGTTGAAAGGTATTTCCGCTAGGAAGTTATTTCTAAAGTTCCCGAGGCTAAGAAATAAGTTATGGGATGGTCATCTTTGGAATAGCAGCTTCTACATGGAAACCATTGGCTCTATTTCGGAAGAAACGATTCGTAAGTACATGGAAAATCAGAAAAAGAAAGGGGGAAAATCAAATGATGAAGTCGTACAAATTCAAGATAGAACCTAATCGGGTACAAATGGAACGAATCGAAACTACCTTGAATTTGTGTCGCTGGCTATACAATACAGCTTTGGAACAACGAAAGTTTTCTTATGAAAAACGTGGTATTTCCGTTAACTACAACATGCAACAGAATGAATTACCACGACTAAAGAAAGAGTTTCCAGAGTTCAAACAGGTACAATCGCAAGTGTTACAGGACATTCTACGTCGTTTAGATAAAGCATTTAAAGGGTTTTTTCGTAGAATCAAAGCGGGAGAGAAAGCAGGATACCCACGCTTTCAAGGTAAAAACCGTTATGATAGCTTCACATACCCACAAAGTGGGTTTGCTCTTGATGGGAAATATCTGAAACTGTCTAAGATCGGTAATGTTCGCATCAAATGCCACAGACAAGTAGAAGGAAAGATCAAGACCTGTACCATCATCCGAAAAAATGGAAAGTACTATGCTTGTTTTTCCTGTGAAATCGAAACCATAACACACTCGACAGGGAAACAAGTCGGTGTTGATCTTGGTGTTAGACATCTTGCTATTACATCTGATGGAGAATTTTTCGAACACCCTAAGTATTTTAGAAAGTCAGAACGCAAACTAAAACGACTTCAGCGCATAGTATCTAAACGTAAGAAAGGTTCCAATCGTCGTAGAAAGGCTGTAGCTTTGCTTGCAAAGCTACATGAGTACATAGCAAATCAAAGAAAAGACATTGCCCATAAAATTAGTAGGTATCTAGTAGATCGCTATGATCTAATTGCCTTTGAAGATCTGAATATCAAAGGAATGGTCTTGAATCACAAATTAGCCAAAAGTATTGTGGATGCTGGATGGAATCAACTTGTACAGTTCACTTCCTACAAAGCAGAATATGCTGGTAAGCAAGTAATACAAGTGGACCCATACAACACGTCTCAGGCTTGCTCAAAATGTGGTCAGATCGTAAAAAAAGAACGAAAAGATAGAGTCCATAGTTGCTCTTGCGGATATACAGAAGATAGAGATGTAAATGCGGCAAGAAACATACTACATAAAGCAGTTGGACATGTTCCAACGCTAAAATGCGGACAGTTAGAACTAAACCTAATATAGGCATGGAACGTGCCTTCGTGGAGAATGCGACGTTGGTCGATTCAATGAATCGAGAAGCTCGCCATTTCAATGGCGATGTAGTTCACTTGGTAGAGAATTGGAAAAACAAGAGAATATAGGAATGTTTTTCACTGGATATAATGCATTTTACTCTATTTTCATGTATCATAAAATTATAGAAAAAAGGAGACAAGCTATCGTAACCAACACAATTTAGGCTACATATATTGGATCGGAAGGTCTCCAGTGAGGGAGGGTAAGCCATGCGTGTCGAGCGTCTAGAAGGAGATAAGGTCCGGTTCCATTTGACCATGGATGATCTACTAGATCGGGGTATTGAAAAAGATGATATGTGGAGTGATGTTCCCAAAGTTCATGATTTGTTTAACGATATGATGGAACATGCATATCAGGAACTTGGTTTTGAAGTTTTGGGACCTTTGTCTGTAGAAGTCTTCGCTTTACCAGCTCAGGGCGTCATTGTAGTGGTCTCACGAAGCAGATCTAAGAAACAAGACGAACTTAGTGGTAGTGAAATGTACGAGCTCGAAGTAACGATGGAGGAGAACGATCACATCGTATTTCGATTCTTGGATGTGGAGCACTTGATTCAGGTAGCGATACGCATGAACCCCATTTTATCGGAAGCTGGGCGTGTCTATAGCTTCCAAAATCGCTACTATCTAGTGTTGGATGAAGAAGAAGCAGAAGACAAATTGGAATCACTTATTGCTCTTTTATTAGAGTATGGTGAACCATCTACGATGACAGATGTTTACTTAAGTGAATATGGAAATCCGATCTGGAAACATAACGCGATCGAAGAGATTGCTCGTATATTTGGATAAAAGAAAACCAATGCAACAACAAGCAAAAAGACCTCCTATTAAAAGAGGTCTTTTTGCTTGTTGTTTATTTTTTTATTATGCTACTTCTGTTTGAGATTTGTTCCTCATCTCTTCTAATACAATACGGTTTTTCTCTTCATCAAATTCACCTTCGCTCTTCGCAACGACGATCGTAGCTATTCCATTTCCGATTAGGTTCGTAATTGCACGTGCTTCCGACATAAACCGGTCTACTCCAAGTAACAATCCAAGTCCTTCTAGCGGAATGAGGTTCATGGCAGACAGCGTAGAGGCGAGAACGATAAAACCAGAACCAGTTACTCCAGCAGCACCTTTGGAGGTAATCATCAAAATTCCGATAATCGTGACCATTTGCCAGATGGATAGATCAATACCAAATACTTGGGCTAAAAAGATCACTGCCATGGAAAGATAGATAGAAGTTCCATCTAAATTAAAGGAGTATCCAGTTGGTATGACCAGACCAGTTACACTCTTCGAACAACCGAATTTCTCCATCTTGTCCAACATTCGTGGAAGAACGGATTCCGAGGAGGAAGTTCCAAGAACAATCAATATTTCATCTTTAATAAAACGGAGATAAGAGAAGATATTGAATCGATATATTTTACAGATAAGTGCTAGCACAATAAAAATGAACAAGGCCATAGTTGTATAGACAGAGACCATGAGTTTTCCTAATGGAAGTAACGTTTTGAGTCCATAGTTTCCGATCGTAAACGACATAGCACCAAATGCTCCGATTGGGGCAACACGCATTACCATGGCTACGATCTTGAAGAAAATTTGAGATAAATTCTCGCAGAATTGGATAGTGGGTTTTTTGAAGTTCTCACCAAAGGAAGCAAGTGCAAATCCAAAGAGACAAGCAAACAAGACTACCTGTAAAATTTCTCCTTCAGCAAATGCCCCTACAATATTCTCTGGTACGATGTGGACAAAGAAGTCAACCCAATCCATTTCTTGACCTTCTTTTGTGTATTCTGAGACATCTCCTGTCTTGATTTCTTGTAAATTAACATTCGCACCTGGTTGTACAAAATTGGCGACAAACAAACCGATAACAAGTGCAAGTGTAGTTACGATCTCAAAATATAGTAGGGCTTTTCCTCCTACTCTCCCCACTTTTTTCATGTTACCCATCTTGGCAATTCCAAGAACGATAGTTAGAAAAATAATTGGGGCGATCAGCATCTTGACGAGATTAATAAAAATGGTTCCTAGTGGTTTCATCTCTTTGGCTATATCTGGAGCCACAAAACCTAGTATTATACCAACTGTGATTGCTACTAAAACTTGGAAGGTTAGGTTCGTAAATAGTTTATTCATCTTGTCACCCTTTCTAAAAATAAAATAAATATTTTTTTAAATTGCATAAACTTATTGTTTATCTTAAACGCATGTGTCTGTTTTGTAAACGTTTTCTTATAAAATAAAACAGAGCTATCTATTAGATAGCTCTGTTTCTCTTATTTGCGATATCCTAGTTGAAAATATTCATGGGTACGAAAGCGGGACCAGTCTTGCTTTTCAATCTCTGGAAAAGCCTTTTCTACCGAAAGATGTTGACTACGATGAGCAAGCAGTGCCGCTACAATTTGTTCGCGGTATTTTGTCACGTCGACTGAGTGATCAATTTCTGAATCGGGTGTGGAATATACGTGTCGACCCATTTTCTCGGCTACGGAGTCTGGAATGATAATGTAGTATAGTGTGGTTGGGAAACTTGCCTGTTTCACTGCAGCCAGTGTTGCTTGTTGAATAATACGATGGTCTTGGTGACCAGAGATTCCTTCTGGAGGAAAGGTGATTACAATCTCTGGTTTTTCCTCTTCTAAGACAGTTAGGACATCTGCAACTAGCTTCTCAAAAGGCATTTCTTTGAGCTTCCCATCCCCAAAATCGCGCAAAATCAATTTATTTAGTCCAAGGATTCCAATCGCTTCATCAAGTTCTTTTTGTCGAAAAGAACTCAACTCTTCTTTGGAGCAAACAGGAGGATTTCCTGTTTTTCCAGCCTCGCCATGTGTCGCACAGTATAAGGTTTGGCTTTTTCTTAGATCATGGTGATGCGCAATCATTCCTCCAACAGTAAACGTCTCGTCATCGGGATGTGCAAAAACATAGAGAATATCAGCCATCAACCCAGAGTCCTTTCTATTTAAAAATAAAGTGATGTTTTGGTAACGCTTTTATTATAGAACAAATTAGCATTAGATGTTGCATACATGGTGTATTGGCAGATTATTGTGATGCTTAGACTGAAAGATAGGAAAATAAAATTTTATGGGTTCTCTAATACAAAACCCTGATGTATACTGATAGTGTTTTCTTAGATTGCGAACCAGATATTATAGGTTCGTAGCAAATTTGAAGGTGGTTATATAAATGGGTCGTCAAAATGTAGCATCGGGCCAACAAGAAAACTTGGATGTATTAGTTTCTACACAAACTGTCATTCAAGAAGCCTTGGAAAAGCTCGGTTATCCTGAACCGGTATATGAGCTTTTAAAGGAGCCACTCCGACTGTTGACGGTACGCATCCCGATCAAAATGGATGATGGTTCCGTGCAGGTATTTACTGGCTATCGTGCCCAACATAACGATGCAGTAGGTCCTACAAAAGGTGGAGTGCGGTTTCATCCCGATGTTACTGAATCTGAAGTGAAAGCGTTATCTATCTGGATGAGCCTCAAATGTGGCATCGTTGATCTGCCTTATGGTGGAGGTAAAGGTGGTATCATTTGTGATCCCCGTAAAATGTCGTTTGGTGAATTAGAACGTCTTTCTCGTGGGTATGTTCGTGCTATTAGTCAGCTAGTAGGACCTACCAAAGACGTACCAGCACCAGACGTTTTCACCAATTCTCAAATCATGGCATGGATGATGGACGAATATAGTCGTATTCGTGAATTTGACTCCCCAGGATTTATTACTGGGAAACCGATTGTACTTGGTGGATCTCGTGGTCGTGACACAGCTACAGCGAAAGGTGTTACGATTATGATCGAAGAAGCAGCGAAAAAACGCGGATTCGACATTCAAGGTGCTAGGGTGGTAGTTCAAGGATTTGGGAATGCAGGTAGCTATTTAGCTAAGTTTATGCATGACATGGGAGCAAAAGTGATTGGAATTTCCGACGCATTAGGAGCTCTTCATGATCCAAATGGTTTGGATATTGAGTATCTATTGGAAAAAAGAGACTCTTTTGGAACCGTTACCAATCTGTTCCAGAATACAATTTCCAATCAGGAATTATTGGAATTAGATTGTGATATTTTGGTACCTGCTGCAGTAGAAAACCAAATCACACGTGAGAATGCGGATCGTATTCGTGCGTCGGCCGTGGTAGAAGCAGCAAATGGACCTACTACTTTGGAAGCAACCAAAATCCTGCATGATCGTGGTATTTTGATTGTTCCTGATGTGCTAGCAAGTGCGGGTGGCGTTACCGTTTCGTACTTTGAATGGGTACAAAACAATCAAGGTTTCTACTGGACTGAAGAGGAAGTAGAAACACGCTTACGAGATATCATGGTACAAGGATTTGCCAATGTATATAACACTGCTCAGGCAAATGGTGTAGATATGCGTTTGGCAGCTTATATGGTGGGCGTCCGTAAAATGGCTGAGGCTTCTCGCTTCCGTGGTTGGGTATAATACGATATAGTTAGGAATAAAGAAAAAGCACCCTTACATACCGAAAGACACATCGGTATGGGGTGTTTTTCGTTTTGTTGAGGAGGGAACTTTGATGTTAGATGCAATTGTAATCGGAGCTGGTCCTTGTGGTTTAGCTACCGCAATCACATTAAAAAAAGCAGGCCTTCAAGCGAAAATATTAGAAAAAGGGTATCTTGTAAACTCGGTATACCATTATCCCTTATCGATGACATTTTTTAGTACTCCAGAAAAAATCGAAATTGGAGGAGTTCCTTTTATTACAGCAGGTGATAAGCCAACAAGACATGAGGCTCTCAAATATTATCGAACCATCGCTAACTATTTTGATTTAGATATTCATACAAGAGAAGAAGTACAAGAAATCAAGAAGTGTGCTGGAGGATTTCAGATAGTAGCAGTAAACCGTTCGGGAAAACAGGTATATGGAACCCGAAATGTGATTTTGGCCACAGGATATTACGATCAACCAAATAGGCTTGGAATCCCTGGTGAGGATCAAGATCATGTATATCATTATTTTCGAGAAGCTCATCCTTTTGCTGGTACCAACTGTATTGTAATTGGGGGTAAAAATTCTGCTGTTGATACTGCACTGGAGCTTCAATTAGCTGGTGCGAATGTGACGTTAATTCATCGTCGGACCGGAATTGATTCTAGTGTTAAAGCTTGGGTAAAACCGATGATCGAAAATGCTATTCATTTCGGTCGAATCGATGCACGTTTTGAGGCAGTGGCCGAAAAAATTACGCAAGATAGCATTCACATTAAACAAAATGGAAAAGAAGAAGTGTTGCCTGCAGATTTTGTATTTGCAATGACAGGTTATCGACCTAATTTACGTTTCGTAAAACATTTAGGTGGGCAGATTGATCCTCTTCACCAATGCCCGATTTATGATGAAGAGACGATGGAGACAAGTGTTTCTGGTCTTTATTTAGCTGGTGTTGTAGCGTCTGGAAATGATTCAGGCAAGATATTCATTGAAAATGGACGCTTTCATGGTGATAAGATCGCCTCCCATATCAAACAAAAACAAGGAATTTCCGAGACTGTCTCTTAAAAGAGAGAGTCTTTTTTATACAGCCAGAAAAAGGCCTGTAAACGCATACATTTACAGGCAGTAGCTTAAATCATATTACGCATTAGCGTGATTAATTCAGAGCCTTTTTCTTGTTCTCTCACTAGCACACTTCCATCTACGATCGCCTCATATAATTTTATGTCAATTACTTCCTTTGGATAGTTGTCTCGGAAGCGAATCAAACGTGCGATGTCTTCAGTATGTCCTAGTGTAATTTTTTGCACGGCTTCAAAAAGTATCACATTTCCACCTGTGCACTGCGTAGAAGATTTGGTTCCTGACAGTTGTCAAAAGCCACTACGCCCATACACAACTTAGCACAAAAACTCTGGGGTTTTGTGCTAAGTTGCAGGTATGGGCAACTACTGTAAAGTACAACAGCAGGAGTGGCCAAACAACCACAGGAGCTTTTTATGTGCCGCTCCTCCTACTATCATACAAAATAGATTGAAAAAAAGAAAATGTATGTCGATCTTTTTCACAAATTTTTCATCATTTTCGCCTTTCTGGTATGGAATTCCTTCTTTTACGTCCATACTAGAGAGGTAATTCGTATCAATACCCAAAATAGATTTTTTTGATTGGATGCACAAGAATTGGACTTTTTATCAATTATGATTATGTGGAGTGGTTGCTTTGTTAAGAAGTGAAAATCGCTATATTGTTGATGTTCGATGCAAAAAATGTGGTGAGCGCTTTATTTTAAAAGGTCGAATGAAAAAAGGAAAAATGGAGACTGGATTTAAGCGCTGTCTTTGTGATAATGAAGAAGACTTTGATGTACAAGTAGAGAAATTACCTTAATATAACTACGAAGATGAGCTTTTATTGGCTCATCTTTTTTTGTTCTAGAATAGTCGTTACCTTCCTCGCAAAGACTATGACCAAATTCGAAAAACGAGAGGAAGGTTGTTTCGTGTTGAAAAAGAGCTATATGCGTTGGGTCTTTTTCGTGATGGTCGTGATTGGATGCTGTTTGTTACCTAGCACTGGCTCGACCGAAGCAGCCAACGCGGGAATAAGTAGCAAAGGGTTCTCAGCGAATGACCTCAAATTAATGGCCAATGCCGTGTATGGTGAGGCAAGAGGAGAGCCTTACATAGGACAGGTTGCAGTTGCGGCGGTTATTTTAAATCGGTTAGAAAGTGAGAAGTTTCCTGATACCGTTTCAGGAGTGATCTTTCAGCCAGGAGCATTTACCGCAGTTGCGGATGGACAGATCTGGCTCACACCGAATGAGAGAGCCAAACAAGCGGTACGAGATGCAATAAATGGACAAGATCCAGCAATTGGTTGTTGTTATTACTTTAATCCAGTAACGGCTACTTCTAAATGGATCTGGTCGCGTCCCCAAGTAAAAAAGATAGGAAAACATATTTTCTGTAAATAGAGGTGTTTGGTTTGTATCGAACAATAGCAGGTATTTTGTTTCCCATAACCTTGGTTGCTCTAATTGGAACCGGTATTTGGGGATACCAAGAATACCAAGACAAAAGTTCCATCTTAATCAAAGCAGAAAACCAGTATCAACGTGCATTTCATGAGTTAAATGATCACATGGATTCTTTGCAAAAAGAAGTCGGAAAGACACTAGCGATTAATTCTCGTAAACAGATGAGTACTTCTATGAGTAATGTTTGGCGACTGAGTTATGCAGCTCATCAAAATTTGACGATGCTTCCAATGACTATCGTTCCATTCGACCAAGCAGAGAAGTTTTTAAGTCATATGGGGTCGTTCGCTTTTGATGTAGGAGTACGAGATTTAGAGAAAGAGCCGCTAACAGAGAAAGAATATCAAACGCTAAACTCACTGTATCAAAATGCAACCAATATTCGGGATAAATTACAAAGCACTCAAAGTGAAGTGTTGGGTAAGAATCTGCGATGGATGGATGTAGAACTAGCGACTGCTACAGAAGATAAAGTAATGGATAATACCATTATTGATGGTTTTCGCGAAGTAGATAAGATGGTAGAGCAATTTCAAGAAGTAGACTGGGGTCCTACCGTAAACAACATGGAAGTACGCCGTCGTGAAAAAGGCAATATCAAAGTTGGTCCGAAAATCACAGCAGAACAAGCAAGACAGAAGTTTGCCCAAGCATTAGAAGTAAATCCAAAAAAGATAAAAGTGGTTGCCAATCCAAAAGGAGATTATCCTACATATAGTATCACATTCCAGGGGAAACACGGAGAAGTGAATGCTGATATGACCCAAATGGGTGGGTATATCTCATGGTTACTCTATGATCGTCCAGTGAAAAAAACAATGTTATCGATGGAACAAGCACAAGCACAAGCAACTGAAATGTTAGCGAATCTAAATATCCCGAATATGGTCCCAATCTCGTATGACAAAGGCCAAAATACCATCTCGTTTAACATGGTACGAAATCACAATGGAATACTTGTTTACCCAGAGGCAGCTTCGATCAAAGTGGCCTTGGATAACGGAGAGATATTGGGGATTCAAGCAGACGAATTTATATTCAATCAAGTGAAAAATTTGCCTACCAAACCCAAATTATCAAAAGAAGAAGCTCAAAAACAGGTAAGCTCTCGTCTTCAAATTCAAAAATCGAATCTGGCTTATGTATATAATAAAAACAACAAAGGTGTGCTTTGCTACGAGTTCTTAGGGTTATTAAATGACGACCAGTATCGTGTATTTATCAACGCAGATACTGGGGATGAAGAGATGGTAGAACAAATTAAAAAAGAGAACACAAATCAAATTTAAATGTAAGAAATGGAAAGACGGAGTTGGTTCAAATGGGCAGTAAATCCCTACCTCCAAACGGTAAGTGGGTATCTGCCCATAAATTTCTTATAAGATGAACAAACATTGGTGGAGATAAAAGGAGACTTTTACTAAATGAAGTTTCACTTTATTTTACCAGCTTAAGAATTGTTTTCATTGCAAGTATGAATATTTTATGTTATTCTCAAAACAAGTGAAATTGTATGTTGTTTCGATATGAAACAATTTTTCGCGATGATACATATCTTTGAGTTTTGGTCGAACGACGCGCGGTCTGGATTTTCTAGAGTGAGTAAGTTGATCCAACGAGCAGGTTGTGACCTGCTCGTTTTCTTTATGACCGTTAGTTTGTAGGAGAGGACAAGTAGTCGATGA